>JBOHOS010000790.1:0-2357 GCA_050731295.1 Nitrospiraceae bacterium
GCGAAGTTCTCTTCGTTGTGGTGAACCAGCAACATATACTTCATCAGTTGGCCTCCAAATTGTTTTCCGGCCGCCGCGCATAGCAGCCGCCGCTTGAGAAGGCGGCGCCCTAGCAATACTCCTAGTCTGATTTCGGCTGCTGCCTAACGTCCTTCATATGCTTGCTTGATAGCCTTGAGGTCCGGCTTGCTCATCGTAAGAATCGCCTTCATGACCCGTTCCGATTTCTTGGTATCTTTGTCTCGTAGCATCTCATCCCACCCAGGAGAAACAATCTGCCACGACAGGCCGTATTTGTCTTTCAACCAGCCACACTGTCCTTCTTCTCCGCCTTGGGACAGCTTCTCCCACATGTCGTCGATTTCTTCCTGGGTCTCGCACTTCACCATGAACGAGACAGCTTCCGTAAACTTGAAAATCGGTCCGCCGTTTAAGGCAAGGAACTCCTGCCCCTCGATCTCAAAGGTCACGGTCATGACCGACCCCTTTGGTCTTCCGGAGACCTCGGCGCCGGCTTCTCCATAACGGGTAATGTTTCCAAGCTTGGAATTCTTGAAAATCGACACATAAAACTTCGCCGCCTCCTCGGCTTTGTCGTCGAACCATAAGCACGGGGTGATCTTTTGCATATCGTTTTCCTTTTGGTTTGAGATTACGGTTAAGGTTCAGAACACTTGTGTTGAACTTACACATCGTCAGAGCTTAATATCGACAGCAACCCCAGTCTCCATCTCCCTCCAACAACTCGGCCAGTGGTGCCCTCGTCACGGATGCTAGCATCGCAGGATGTTCAAAATGGCCGTCCAGCGCGGCCGCAGGCGAAGGAAGCGCCGGAGGCGTACCCTCTGGGGTACGTTGAGGACGCTTCCGAGCCGAGAACAATGCTGGCGGACATTTTCAACATCCTACTCAGACGGCAGGTCCGGGATCTCGATCACCGGGCGGACTTCTACCGTTCCCTTGCGCGCCATGGGAATCCGCGCGGCGATGGCGATCGCCTCGTCGAGATTCTTGGCGTCGACGAGAAAGTACCCGCCCAGTTGTTCGCGCGTCTCCGCGAATGGACCGTCGGTCACGAGCCGTTTGCCGTCGCGCACCCGAACGCTGGTCGCCATTGCTGTCGGGTGCAATGGGTTGGCGGCCAGATACTGCCCGCTCGATTTAATGTCATGTGCGAGCTGCGTGGACTCCGCGTAACACTCCTGCCGCTCTGTCTCGCTCAACGCTTGCTCGTCACCGTAAATCAGCAACATGTATTTCATATAATCCCCCATCATGACGGTAAGGCTTGAAAGTTTGATGTGAGTGACAGCGCGCTTGTTTATGACATAGCGGCATGCCAAGATGAAGAAAATGCATGCTGACATGGTGAAACCGTGCGTGATCGTTAGAATGATCCAACTCAACATTGAGGATAGGGAGATGCGTCATGGCAGTAACCTTAATTAACGTCTTTTCAGTCCCGAAGGGCAAAGAAGAAGAATTCGTGAAGTGGTGGCAAGACGTGAAGGCCAATATCACGACGCAACCGGGGTTCATCAGCGGAAAGTTTCATAAGAGCATCAAGCCAGACAGCAAATTCAACTTCATTAATGTCGCGATATGGGAAAACGAAGACCTGTACTGGAAAGCCTTTGAAAAGAGCGCAGCGCCCATGAAGTCGAAGTTAGAGCACTTGGGCGTTGAAATGGTTCCGGCTCTCTATAACGTCGCTTTCGAGTACTGATTCAAACTCTACCAGTGCCCTCCATCAATAAGTCGAACGGCCAGTGCCCGGATCGAGACTCCGGCGGGAAATAGTGCTACCTCTGAACGTCCTTGCAACTGCTGACGCACTCTATTGCTCAGATTGGGCCGGATAGTCGCATAGGACATATAGCATCTAGCATCGAATGTCTTCTCGGCGAAAAAGTCAGACACAGGTACTTCATGGCTCTATATCTCCGATTCGGATGTGAAAGACTGTTGACATGAGATAGTCGTTCGGAAAGGCCAAAATCGACAATGGGGCTCTCCTTCGTGACACATCGCAGGATCATCGCTCCGACCGCTCCCAGCCGTGGCGTCCGAAGCGACTTCGCTGCTACGATGCGCGCTCACGAGTGGTCCTTCCTCGAGCTGCAACAGGAGGCCGAGGCTTTCGGGTCCTTCTCAATATCGATCGTGGTGACGGACCCAGTGCATGAACGGGCCGTCGCTTCGGCCCGGTGGCTCCTCCCAGTCCTCCTGTCGGCCCTTCGGCGCGAGATCGAGGAAGTTATACGCGCCGACCAGCATATCGAGCCCGCGCGCGTAGGTGGAGTAGGTGTGGAAGAGACCGCCGGCCGCGTCCTTGTAGAACACGCTCAGCCCGGGAA
>JBOHOS010000791.1:0-2307 GCA_050731295.1 Nitrospiraceae bacterium
CCTTCTGCCCGAGATATCGCTTGCATGACGGTAAGCGGACGTAACAGCTCAAATTCACCCGGTTTCTTCACTTCTCCATCGACATACACCCTCGAACCAAATGACCGGACAATGACCGTAACTTCAGGGTTTTTTAACTCCTTGCCGTACTTTTCCCGTAACAGATTTCTAAGGTCAGTAGGAGCGTGCCCGGCAGCCATAACCTCCCCAATTAATTCTAAAGAAATACGCCCATCTGGCCGTACCGTCATGAAGTCATTCATCTCCGAATTGTAAAAGAATTTTATTTCGAGCATATCCCCGGGTTGGATAATGTATTCATCACTGAGAGCTGGACCAACCAATCCTACTTCCGTCCCTGGAGCTCCCACAGGAGTTGGCCTCTCAACCACTACGCTGGGACTACATGCTGCAATTAGCGCCACCATTACCAACATGAACCGAATGGCCATTTACTCTTTATCCTTCGGGCTTATTGCTGATGATTCCTCTGGGTCTCGTCAACGTCGATAGAAATCAATAAATAACTCAATAGTGGACTTAAGTCCATCTTTTACTGTTCACAAAGGCAGAATTGGGAACTCCGCTAAAACTCACCTGAGCTTTATGGATTCAGGATTCACAGACTGAACTACTTCCCAAATCTTCTGGGGAATTAGTCCATCAATGTTTTTGCGAGACTGAGGTGGTCTCAACGTATTACGTATTTATACACATTCATGGCGTCGCCGGCAAGGTGACGAAGAATCGGCTGCCTTTGCCTTCCGCGCTGGCCGCCCAGATTCGTCCGCCATGGAGTTCCACGAAACTCTTCGCGATGGCGAGGCCCAACCCGGCTCCGCGAGCGTCCAGGGGAGCCGAGTCCGCTCGATAGAATTTCTCAAACACTTTTTCAATCTCGTGAGGCGGGATCCCGCAACCCGTGTCCTCGACGCAGATGCGCACCGAGCCGGCGTCAGGTTGATCCGACTGGACGGTGATCTCCCCGCCGTCGGGTGTAAATTTGATCCCGTTTTGAATCAGATTCGTCAAGACCTGATGGAGCTTGTCTTTATCTCCGCGAATGATCGGCAATTCGCAGGCGCGCACGGTCAGCGTGATGGATTTCTCCTGCGCGATCCGTTGCAAGCTCTCCACCGCGTCCGACACCAGATCCGGCACGGAGACGGGTCCCAGCCGCACTTCGATCCGCCCGGCTTCGATCCTCGAGAGATCCAGGAGGTCGTTGATCATCCTCGTGAGCCGTTCCGTGTTGTACTTGACCCGTTTCAGGTAGATCGCCTGCTTCTCGTTGAGGTCTCCGACCAGCCCGTCCAGCATATTTTCCGCGTACGCTTTGATCGAGGTCATCGGCGTCCGCAGTTCATGCGACACGGTCGAGACGAATGCCGACTTGAGCTGGTCCAGTTCCCGAAGTTTTCCATTGGCGATGTGCAGCTCCCGATTGACCTGTTCCAGCGCCGCGGTTCGTTCGCGGACTTTACTCTCGAGACCGACATTGAGCTCTTCGATCTGCCGGTAGGCTTCGGCGTGATCCAACGCGATGGCGAGTTGGTTGGCCACCGTGACCATGACGTCGAGATCCTCCTCGTTCAACGCGTGATCCTCCAGGCGATCGACGGTCAGCGTGCCGATGACATGATCCTGCACCTTCAACGGCACCGAGATAAACGACTGCGCGCGAGTGAACGTGGCCAGTTGCCGGGTCATGGGATGCAAACGGTCCCAAACCTCACGAACGTCGGTGATCAAGGTCGGCGTCCCACGGAGGATGACCCCGCCTTCAATCGTCGCCGGATCGGTCACGGGCGTTTCGAGGGAACGGGCAAAGGCCGCCACATCGGCAGGCGCCCCGATCAGCCGCGCATCGTAGGAGACCTGCCGTTCGAGATCGTAAAAGGTGATCATGACTCGATCATAGTGGAGATTGGACTGAATCGACTCCAGAGCCGTCCGAAGCAAGACTTCACGATCCAGGGTGGAACTGACGATCACGCCGGTGTGATGGAGGAGCGTCAGTTGCCCGACCTTCCGTTTCAACTCCACCGTGACCTGTTCTTGCACGAGATAGGCTTCGCGCAGCTCTTCATGCCTGGCATCGACGAACTCGAGCTGCTCGCGGATGAGATGCTCTCGGACCTTGATATCTTTGGTCTGCATCCACCACGCATGCGCCAACCACATCACCATGCCGGGGAACAGGGCGATGACGGCGCTTTCTATCAGGCCGATGGCCGGATAACGAACAGAAAGGTAAGCAACCGCGACGGCCCACACCAGTCCCGCGAGCAGCGGCCCGAGGAACCC
>JBOHOS010000792.1:0-3756 GCA_050731295.1 Nitrospiraceae bacterium
CAACAAGGGCAGAGATGTCTGATCGTGCTACAAGACTCATTTCAGCTTGAAGGGATCCTTGCCGTGCTCCGATCGCATGGTGGACGGTTGATATCCGTAGTCCCGCAAAAGGGCTCCCTCGAAGATCTTTTCCTTCAAGAGACGGACCGGGGATAACATGAGCAGGATTGGTGTGATCGCATTGAATACGTTCAGAGAGAATCTGCGAGACAAGATTCTCTATAACCTCTTGTTCTTTGCACTCTTATTGATCGGCGCGTCCGTGGTCCTGGGCGACCTCACGATCGCGGAGCAAAAAAAGATCGTGACGGACATGGGTTTGGCTGCGACGAACCTCGTCGGGGTCATCATTGCAGTCTTCGTTGGAATTGGTCTGGTGAGCAAAGAAATTGAACGACGGACGATCTATACCATAATGGCTCGCCCGATCAGCCGAACCCAGTTCGTGTTGGGGAAGTATCTCGGCTTGACATTGACACTCTTGGTAAATCTCCTGACTATGCTTTTGGTATTCCTTTTCACCCTCTGGATGAGCGGCGCTCCCATTCATGTGGCGTTACTGCAAGCCGTTGAGCTGATCTTTGTCGAATTGCTAGTCATTACCGCCCTTGCCCTGTTCTTTTCGACCTTCAGTTCATCGACTCTCAGCGCCATCATGACGCTCGGCTTGTACCTCATCGGGCATTTAACAACGGATCTCAAGGGCATTGCGGAAAAGAGTCAAAGTGAAACCGTGAAAGCTGCCACTGCGGTGCTCTATTATCTGTCTCCGAATCTCGAAGCGCTGAACATCAAAGGGCAGGCTGCCGCCGGTGCGACCGTGGCGTTGTCTTATCAGGTTGCCGCGACTGCGTATGGACTGTTGTATGCGGCTCTTCTGCTGACGACTGCCTGTATCATTTTCCAACGCCGTGATTTCTAGACGAGAGGAGCCAGCATGTCGTTATTAGAGAAGATTAAAAATCATTCAGCCGTGATCGGAGTGGTAGGGTTGGGGTATGTCGGACTTCCGCTTGCGGTGTTGCAGGCGAAGACAGGATTTCGCGTCCATGGTATAGACGAGGTGGCAGGAAAGGTCGAGAAGGTGAATCGAGGCGAGAACTATATTTTGGATGTGGACGACGCCGAACTGCATCAAATGGTCGATGCAAAGAAACTTTCGGCGACCACCGACTTCAGCATGATACGCCAATGCGATGTGGTTCTTATTTGCGTGCCGACCCCCTTGACCCGAAACAAAGAACCGGACATTAGCGCAATTGTCAAAGTCACGAAAGAACTGGCCAAGTATTCCCATCCTGACATGTTGGTGGTTTTGGAAAGCACGACGTATCCAGGTACTACGGAAGAAGTTATGATGCCGATTTTGACTGAAGGAGAGCTGAAGGTCGGACAAAATCTCTACCTGGCCTTTTCTCCTGAGCGTGTGGACCCCGGAAACCGTTCATTCAAAACGCACAACACGTTTAAGTTGGTCGGCGGAGTGACGTCCGGTTGTCTAACTCACGCGCGGACTTTTTATGAACAGTCAATTGTAAAAATTTTTCCTCTCTCGTCTCCGCGCGTTGCCGAGATGACAAAGGTGTTCGAAAACGTCTTTCGATCCGTCAATATCGCTCTCGTCAATGAATTGGCCATCCTTTGCGATCGTATGAACCTCAATGCATTTGAGGTCATCGATGCGGCCGCTACGAAGAATTTCGGCTTCATGCCGTTTTATCCGGGCCCCGGGGTTGGGGGACATTGCATTCCTCTTGATCCGTACTACTTAGCGTGGAAATCGAAAGAATACGATCTCCATACGCGTTTTATCGAACTCGCAGGTGAGATCAATGAGGGAATGCCATATTACGTAGTCGCGAAGCTCCAGAGATTGCTGAACCGACGAGGACGCTGCCTCAACGGGGCAGCCGTCTTGGTGCTGGGCGTCACATATAAAGCCGATGTTGGTGATCCTCGCGAAACACCTGCAATCAAGGTCATGGAACTCCTCTTGCGGGAAGGGGCTACTCTGACGTACACAGATCCCTTTGCTCCTACGGTGGAGATCGAAGGACACACGCACCGCTCGGTCGATCTTACGCCGACCGTGCTGGCCAAGAGTGACTGCGTCTTGGTTCTGACCGCACATTCGGCCTTTGACTATGATTCAGTAGTCAAACATGCTCCTTTGGTCTTCGACACGAGAAACGGAACACGCAACGTGAAGGCCCATCAAAACAATGTCGTTTTACTGTAACGCCGTCAACCGGAATGCGTCGTCGAAAAGTAGCTTCGATGAGGAATTTCCATTCAAGTGGAACGAGAATATGAATGACCGTTTAGATCTTCTTATCTCCACCTTCGTGTGATTGCTCTAACACAAAGGACTCACTCAGTTCCATTACATGAACCGCCAACAGGCCTTCTGACATTAAACACCGGATCACGATGAGCGCAGGCTTTGATCCATAGTGCCAAGGATGCTAAGCCATGAAAAAGATATGCAGAGCAAGAATCTGCATGCTTGTGACCAATTCGGTGACCCATGATCCTCGGGTCCGAAAAGAGGCAGCGTTACTCACGAAGAAAGGGTATGAAGTCACCATCATAGGGGCACGAGACGAGAACTCACCTTATACTGAAGAATTAGATGGTTGCAGGATCATTCGGGTGTTAACGCTGAGGCATGTGTACGGGAGATTTGTCCCACCTCGAAAATCAAACCATCCGATGGTCGAAGGTCAGTCTTCGATAAGCTTCCTAACCAAACTTCGAGCCGATGTGCTGAATATAGTCAGTGTAATTTGGCTCAATATGATGTTGGCTACGAGCGCCGCAAGTCAAAAGGCTGACATATACCATGCTCACGATTTAGACACCTTATTGTCTGGCTTTCTCGCTAAATCGTGGATGAGAGCGAAACTCATCTATGATTTTCATGAGTTGTTTACTGAACAATTCAGAGACGGGATTAAGACCAAGTTGTGGAAGACCTTCTACTGTCTCCTCGAGCGATTCCTAGTCAAACGAGCAGATCTTCGGGTCACGGTATGCCGTTCATTGGGAGAATGGGCTACGAAGCACTACGGGATTAATGGGGTGTTGACCATTCGAAATGTGCCCCCCCTGCAAACGTGGGTGTCGGTGCACTGTGATAGGAACCGTGATCGAATCATTCTCTATCATGGAGGGTATTATCGCGATCGCGGCCTCGAACAGCTCGTTGAGAGTGCCAGATTCCTGAAATCCGGACACATCGTGTTCAGAGGCTACGGGAATCTTGAAGATCATCTTCGCGGTCTGGTCAAACAGCTCGGCGTTAAAGATCGTGTGAGATTTTCTCCCCCAGTCCCCATGGGTGATCTTGTGAGAGCGGCTTCAGAAGCTGATATTGGGGTGATTCCCTACATCCCTTTTTGTCTGAATAATCGTTTTTGTCTGCCGAATAAGCTCTTTGAGTACATGATGGCCGGTTTGGCCGTTGTAGGCAGCGATCTTCCTGAACTACGAAACATTATCGTAGGGCAGAAGATTGGCGCTGTCTTCAACCCGCAAGATCCCCGAGACATCGCGCGAGTCTTCAACGAAGTCCTTCTGGACCACGACCGGCTGGAAACAATGAGACAGAACGCCCGCCAAGCAGCTCGCGATCGGTATAACTGGGAGTTAGAAGGCGAAACCCTGCTGAGAGCCTATGAGTCCCTGGCAGAAGCGTAATGATGCACAGTTTCACTAAGAAAACACTGCTGGTAGCGAGGTCAATAATGAGCACGG
>JBOHOS010000793.1:0-1109 GCA_050731295.1 Nitrospiraceae bacterium
GTGCTCGCGCAACGCGCGCGCAGGATCAATCGAGAGTTTCATCAAAGTGGGCGGTGCTCGTTGGACGCACGCACGATTGGGAAATAACCAAGCCACCTCGCAAGGGGACCCAGAAAGAAAAAGCCGCGCATTAGTCCTCCGCTAACAGGCCTTTGGATTTACTCGGCCGCGTATAAAGAGGGTGGAGTGCTCGTTCCTTTGGAAGCTGCGCTTGAACGGAACTGCGCAAGTGCTTGGTCCAATGCAACGACAGGGAGATCTAATTTCCAAGATTCACTGGTATTGGATCTCCGCCGCGCTGATTCATAAGCAGATCCGTTCCTGAAAGCCATGGGCCGTCCAGCAGGTTCGGAAGACAAAACAACTAACGCACAGTCCCCCAGCGGATGATTTGCCCCGCTGTGATTAGGCGTCAACGTTAAGGGTAAACTTCGAACAAACTGATGTAGGGTCGTTCCTGAGGGCCCCTTTGCAAAGCAATCAACCCGTCTAAGTGAGAGTTGGTCAGGGTTCTGGTAGTACTGCCAGTTCCACCAAACGCATGAGAGCAATTGAACTGGGTAACGCACTCCTTTGGGTACATGGCCGATCCACTCAGTCGAGTGGAATTCTCCCGATTGATTCTCCACCAACGTACTGATGAATAGCTGACCCCCTTGGAGCATGAAGCAATAGATGACGTCGCCCCATACGGCCACACACTTCGGTCCCGAGGTAAATTGATGTGGACTTGCCCCCACCCTACGCTAGGCACTCCATCCCTGATCCTTCCAAGTCTTCCAAAACATCCAGGAAGTCTAGTCAAGAGGTGTGTAAATAGAATTAGGCGGCGACCTCTTTTTCCACCTGCATTCCATCCATGAACCTGGCTCCTTGATAGACCACGGGCATGAGCTCCGGATGTTTCACGCGCCGGAAGGCGTGTTCTGCTACCAGCAGCATCTTCCAGATCACCGCCGTGGCATTCTTCACCAATTTGAACCGCTTGGCGGCATCGGTCCGCAAGCGCGCCGCTCCGAACGGCGACTCCACCGGATTGGACGTCCGCAGATGTTGCCAGTGGGGCTGCGGGAAGCGGTAGAAGGTGACCAGCCGCTCCCAATCGGTCA
>JBOHOS010000794.1:0-1369 GCA_050731295.1 Nitrospiraceae bacterium
CCCCCAATGTGCTTCACCGCTTGGGTGATTCGGAGAAGGGAAGTGCCGGTATAGCCAAACATAAAGGTCTGCAAGTTGATCCTCAGTTAAACGCATTCCGATTGATGGATGATCTCTGGCGACACCCTGAATAACTTCCTTCCCAAACTGGAGATCGTTCTGTATCGCCGGCCATACAATAGTCCATCCAGCATCATGGGTGTCCGACAATAATACCTGCGCAGCAACGATTGCTTTTGCCCTTGTGGATTCGTCTAACGGTACAGGGATAACGATAAGAGATTCGGCAAACATCCGTGCTTCAGAACTATCGTGGGCCATTAAAATGCTGAGCAGAGAGTGCATACAACCAGGTTTTATACTGTTGTCTTTGGCCTTTGTCAGAAGAAGGTCCGCTATACGATCATCCCAGCAACTGTTAATTGTTTTCGCGACATAAATGCGCTCGTATTTCTGATTTTCTGCGTCGATCAGGATGCTGAGGCAATTGAGAAGCGCAGATGGGGCATGGCGATAGGTTGTGTTTACAAGATCTTGCTGAATCTTTTTGTCATCTTCTCCCGGAGAGGGAAATGAGAGCATAATAGGAGACCACGTGCGCCAAACAGCGGGAGAAATTTCGGATAGAAATTCTGGAGTTTCTTGTGCTAGAAGACGAAAAGCTCTGTAACCCGCAAATGCGGGACGATGAATGATGCTGGTGCCGAGCCAGTCTAGAGCATGGTCCTGCTCAAGAAGGTAGTTCTTTGCAGTGTTGGTAATTCTGGCCCTGATCTGAGCATCAGCGCCAATCCATCCTGGCAGTTTGGTTATATCGGACTCTAATTCATCGCGGGGTTGAGTGCCAGTAGCATCCAGAGTGAGCACCAAGTTTAGCTGCCACCATACTGCTGAATTGCCGCTTTCACATTCTTCAATCAGGCGCGCCACTTGTTCAGAAGGGGAAGGTCCGATCGAGTTCTTTTTTCTTCTAGCCTTCCATTTCTGGTTTTCAAAGTAGGCAGCTTTCATCTTCTCGGCTTCTTCGGAATTAAGAACGATAGGTTGCCAAACCCACTTGAACGCTTCTGCAAGAAGATGGTTATCCATAGAAGCTTCGTGTATCGCATCGAGGTGAATCGGATTTCTTCCATCAAATAGCCGCTGGATGATACGGACAAGGACCACTTGAATTGCTACCGGTGTATTATCGTTGAGCTCAGATATTAACCAGTGAAAATCATGCCCTACGATCAACGGGGTGCTAGAGAAGATGAGCCATACCACGTCGAGCTCAGAATCGTGTGCAAAGATCCGAAACAGAGCCTTCAATAACCGACGCCTCTTAGTGTCATCCTTGCTGAAGATTAGATGATCCTCGTCTTCCAGT
>JBOHOS010000795.1:0-3049 GCA_050731295.1 Nitrospiraceae bacterium
ATGCCGTCCTTGAGCGTGATCACGGTCTGGGTGACCTTGCCGCCGAACGAATCCAAGATCGCGCGCATGAGATCGTGCGAAAGCGGCCGGCTGAGCTTCTGGCCGGTCAGCGCCGCCTGAATGGATCCCGCCACGGTCGCATCAACGAAGATCGGGATGATCCGATCCTCCGCTTTCAGGAGCACCACCGGGCCATGGTCCGAAAGCCGGACTTCGACGTTTTTGATCTCCACATGACTATTCCGAGAATCGACCTCGGCGCTGGACAGCGGCCCCGGCAAAACGAGACATCCCCACAGGATCGCACAAAGAGCCGGTATGGTTTTCAGATGGTTCATGTTCCCTCCTCCGGCGGTCGAGACGTGCACACAGCCTCTGGTCACTGGCATTTGATGAAGGGATTCGACTCCCGTTCCAACCCGATTTCCGTCTCCGGCCCGTGACCGGTAATGACCCGCGTTTCCTTGGGCAGCGAATACAGCCGTTCTCGAATGGACCGTTCGATCGATGCGAAGTCACCGCCCCAGAGATCCGTTCTGCCGATCCCGCCTCTGAACAGCGTATCGCCCGCCAGCAGCACGTGTTCGCGTTGAAAGTAGAAGCACATCGATCCCGGAGAGTGTCCCGGCGTGTGCAGGGCGAGGCCGGCCTGACCGCCCAACACAATTTTCTCTTCATCCTGTAGCCAGTACTCGGGAGACGGAACGGGCACATAGGGCACCCCGAACATACGGCACTGCACCTCCAGCAGATCCCACAACGGGCGATCAGCCGGGTGCAAGCACAAGGTCGCGCCCGTCGCTTTCTTGATCTCTCCCGACGCCAGAAAATGATCGAAGTGCGCATGCGTGTGCAGGACGCTGACGACGGTCAGGCCAAGGTCCTGAACCTGTTTGAGAATCTCCTCATGCGCCCCGCCTGGATCGACGACAATCGCGTGCTTTGTCACGGGATCGCCCAGGATCGAGCAGTTGCATCCCAACGGCGGCACGGGGAATGTCCTGCAAATCATCGTGTCCATCTTCCTACCAGTGTATTGTCTCACGCCGGTTTCGTTCTTGCTACCCCTGCCCAGCCGCGTGCGACGCGCGAGGCCGATCTTCTGCTCTATGGCCTTCTTCTCACCTGAGCCGTCCATATCACTTCCGTGTCGACAATCTCCCATGCCCGGTCGCGGAGGAGCAGGAGAACCAGAAATCCCGCTCCACTGCCGTCCGCGCGGTAATTTCCGACATATACCAAGGCTTGATCCTTCCAGGCATTGAAGGCGACGCGGGAAAACTCGAGTTGAATGATCGACCCATCGTACTCGATCGGCGCAAAGCCGGCGGGAATCGGCGCCAGCGAGGCTTCGGTATCGTCGGTCTGTTGATCGGACACCAGGCGATACCGCACACCGAAGTGAAATCGCGGATCGAGTCGTGAAGGACGCCGAAGCTTGGCAAGAAATTCGTTCAGGAGAGCCGGGGGAACGCGGCCATCGAAATATTCGTTCTCGGCAAAAAACTCACGACCCAGCGGCTTCTCTTCCTCGCCAAGCCGGGTGACCGTCATCCGGTGGATTTTGACGAGCGTCGTCTCGGAGGTCAAAAACTTCGACCGGATCACCAGATCATAGACAGGGTATTCCTCGGGCAGGACGAGATCTGGCTTCTCCGAAGAAGGAGACTCCGCCCATGCGGTTGCTGGAAAACAGACGGCTACAAACCCGACAAGAAGGAGCACAGAGAACCGGGCTCTATTCTTCCATGATGAACGCATAACGCGAGAATAATCCGCTCGCCTCATCGGGTCAATCAGTCAATCAGGTACAACAATTGGGATTCGATCTATCAGACCGTGTCATCCTAGATGACGATGCCAGGTAACTCTTTACGGAGCGGCGGGTTCTTGGGAGGGATGTCTCGCCAAAAAGGAAGAGCTAAGCCGAGACGAACCTTGCGCTATTCAATTCAATCCCGATCTGTGGCAGGCCCTCAACCGATCGCGGGCTCTTCGATGCTGGAAATCGTCCTCCATGATCGCAGATTGTCTGGTCCACACTGCCATTGGCAGTTTTATAGGTATCGCAGGATCGGCCATTCTCGTCCAGTGAGTGACCAATTGGATAGAGAGGGCTGCATCTATAGCCACTGCCATAGCAACAACCGATGCGCAAATC
The DNA here is from genome assembly GCA_050731295.1 of Nitrospiraceae bacterium. Lineage (GTDB taxonomy): Bacteria > Nitrospirota > Nitrospiria > Nitrospirales > Nitrospiraceae > JBOHOS01. Next base: position 2,162 of record JBOHOS010000795.1, read on the forward strand.
ATTCGGGATCTGTGCTTCATCTTGGTAATCAAGAAACCAAACAGCCAAGAGCGGATCGTCTCGAGGGATATGGACACGAGAAGTTTCGATGACGCTGCATGACAGGTCCAATCCAATTTTATAAATCAGGGGAATGTCATCATTTCACCAGTCTGACGTCCTCCGAGCGTCACGACGCGTGCCCTCCATTTGCGCCCGCTCACCCCAACGCGCGCCTTCCCTCGGGGGAGAAGATTTGCATAAAATTCGAAACCATCATAGAATTCCGGCCCGAACAGATGACCATTCAGGTGTTGAGACATTCCCCTCCGAACGGGATCGCATTTTTTCTGATCCTGGCCTTTTTATTTCCGATTGGCTGCCAGCCCGACGAATCCCCGTTCAAGGCGGAGAACGACACGCTGCGCAAGCAGGTCGCGAAGCAAGAGTCCGTGGTCGTCTCGCTGCAGGAAGGCAATAAGGTCATGCAGCAGCAGATCGATCTGCTGAACCGAGAGCTGCGGGATGCCAAAGAACAGGTGGAGCGAGTGCTGACCGAACGAACAACGCTCACCAAACAGCTTGACGCTCAAGAGGGCAAGAATCGGAAGTTAGCCACTGAGGCCCAACGGGTAGCCGAGAAGGCCTCGCAGTTAGGCCAAGCGTTGAAAGTGGACGACAAGGGCGGCGCCACGGGGGAGTTGCCGCACCCGTTGCCTGCCGTCACGAAGGCCGCCGAGGAGGCCCTCGCTCGATATGGTTATGCCGTGCGCCTCAGCGTTAAGACCGAACAGAAAGCGGTGTATGTGACCGATCGGAAAATCTCCGCGCCCGCCTCGATCGAGGTCGCCGGATTTCGAAATCAGTATTTGGTTTCGATCCAGGCGGTATCCGCCGGCAACTCCCGCC
>JBOHOS010000796.1:0-1329 GCA_050731295.1 Nitrospiraceae bacterium
GGCAGCGCCGGCAGCGACACTCGGATTCGATCAGCAACCCGTACGGCCGCTACGTCAATAACTCATTCGGTGCTGGGAATTCGGTCCTATGGTTCAGGAATCTCCAGATCTTTGCAGATCTTTGCAGATCTTTGAGGGTACTGAGTGAAACTTTGAACCTGGATTGGCATACGCATATTTACCACCTACTCGCCACCGCTAGCCCGGGGTACGATAATGGTATGAACAAGTTACTCTTGGCGACAGCCGTCTTATTTCTCGCACTCAGTGTTGGCTGCGGCGCCTTTCCAGGGATGGCGACCGGTGTGCAAGTTTATGGGTCTTCCAATGGCTGGTACGGCCCAGCGTATGCCGATCCTTTTTGGGGGCCACCCGCTTTCCCACCCTATTACGGTTACGGCTACCCACCGGCCTTCGGGCCGCGCTTCTACTCCAGTCCCTTTTACTACTCACCTCGCTACTTCCGCCCGTATCCGTCATACCGTTATGGAAACGGCTGGCACGGCCGGCGCTGGTCGCACCGGCGATAGAGGTTCGAGTGGCCAGGATGAAGGAAGCCAAAACTAAAGGCCCTTGAACGATCGGCACGTACGCACCGCTTCCGAGGCAATCCTGTGCCAGGGGCTCTATCGGAACCTCATCTAAGGTTCCAAGGGAAGACGCCGTAGGCGAGGTCGAGCATCCTCCACGATTACGAGGACACCTTCTTCGAGCTCGCGAACTCGTTGTGTCAGGACCGGCTGGAGGTGTGTATTCACAGAGGTTAGAGTTTCATTGTAGAGTCGAAAAATAATGACACTCGGAAAACTATGCGCGCCGATTGCCAGCAGGTCACCGAAATCAAGGTCAAACGTCAGGATTACACGTCGTTCGACTCTCGCCTTTTCCAGGATATCGGCATCCGCGATGCGGATCAGCCCTTCATCTCGTAAATGAACCACATAGTGCTCTTCCGACCGAAGAGTCCGGACCGTACTCAGGGACACTCCCATATCAGCCAAGAATCTCACGAGCGAGATCCGGCAGTCGGGTAGATTTCTTCACGGGTGAGAAAAGCGGCATACTGAAGGGCTTGACGGATATCCTCGGCTTCAAGATCAGGATATTCCCTTCAGGATCTCCTCGTTCGTCATTCCGTTCGCTATCATGTTGACGATGATAGCGACCGTGATGCGCATCCCGCGAATGCACGCTCGGCCCCCCATGATCTTGGGATCAAATGTGATGCGGTCAAACATGACGAACTCCTTTCACCAAACCTAGACACGAGCAAGATACCGTCACCGCCAGCCCCCAACGCGCCAAGGCGCCTATCTGCGCCCGCTGCAT
>JBOHOS010000797.1:0-6444 GCA_050731295.1 Nitrospiraceae bacterium
ATGGCGAGTACTTACAGACCTTGGAGGAGGAGCTTGATCGCGCTCATGTGGTGGAACGGACCGCAATTCCACGGGACGTCGTCACCATGAATTCTCGGGTCCGCGTGACGGATTTGGAAACAAGAGAGGAGCGGATCTGCACCTTGGTATTTCCAAGCGACGCGAATATCGACGAGAACAAGATCTCGATTCTCGCGCCGATCGGAACCGCGATGCTCGGCTATCGGTCAGGCGATACCATTGAATGGCGCGTGCCCGCAGGCGTGCGCACGCTCAAGATCGGCGCCATTCTTTACCAGCCTGAAGCCGCGGGGGATTATCACCTGTAAGCCGCGGCCTCGCGCTGGGTTGAGTCGCCTCGGTCGGCCTTGTTCGACGACAGGACAAGAGATGTTGAGAAGCGAGGACGCCCTCCTATGGCCTGGTGGGCCGCTCCAACGGCGGCATGTCCCTCGTCCGTCTCGGTCTGACTCTTCTGACTATGCAGTGAGATGAGAAATACGCGGTCAATGCCCTGCAGGCAGGCGGAAGTGTCGCCGGGTTGCGCAGATCCCCGACCACACCTTCCGCGCCTTGGTAATCGGCCACATGAATTGACCGCGAAGAGATCATGAAGAATGCTTCATGTACAACGTGTTCAGGAAAAGACGTTCACGCGCACGGGACAGAGAGATGCATCCGTTCAAACTTACCTGTCACGATCGGCGGTGGTTGGCTGGTGAGTGGTAGCGGCTTGGACAATCGGAATCTCTGCGGATGACGACCGGTGGGGGCATAGCGAACGCTTGTTTTGCTGGATTGCTGTGGCGCTGCTGATTTCGCGAGATATGAGAGCCCCGAACTTCAGGCCTCGTGCGCTCATCGCTCTTGAAAGAGATGGACCATCTCCTCTGTTGAACCGCTGCGATGTCTCCCCCACAAAGCCAGCCACACCGTGACACCCCATGCCAAAAGCGTGAGGACCGAGACAATCACAATGGCGTCCATGGGTTGTTTCCTCTTCCGGCATTCCGAGTCTGTGCCGCGGCGCTCGTAAGATGCCGCGGCTTCCGCTTCATCGGGGCCTGCTCTTCAATATAAGATAAGGACTGAGCGGTGCCATGCCCGATCCGGAATAGTAGCGTTTGGCGGAACCCTCCTCCAGGCCCGCCGTGCGAGAGGATCGGCTGCATAATCCGGGCTAGACCAAAATGGACACGCCCCACATGATGAGTAGCACCATCCCGAGAAAAATCAGCGATAAATAAATTGTAAGGACCAGGGATCCCGACATTTTCCACCACCTCTTGTAGTGATACCGTATGCTCGGCTTGGGCGGAGTCGCCCATGCCGTTACGCCGCGCCGGCGAAGGACGGCTCCTCCTTGGCATGTGAACGCGACCGGCGACCCGGCGACGAGGCTTTGTCCGACACGGTGTTCGACCCAACCGCCGATGTGCCGATCCCCATCATGAGAATGCCCACCGCCCCCAGCAACACGAGGCTCGCATCGACCAACGAACTGACATCACTCATGGTTGTCCCTCCTCATAGCGTGAATGCAGCGCCGGCTGTTCAGTCCCAAGGTACCCTCCTCACATGAATAGGCCGCGAATGAATCGTGAAGACTTCTTCATCAACGATGCGCCGCCCTATGGCGTTTCAGATTTCATCGTTTGTTCGTCGGATCTTCATCCGGCTGCGTTATGCCTTCTGATAAGAACGTCGCCGTTGCCTTCCTCGTCGATGGGATTTTCATGGGCGGGAAGCCGGTGGATAAGCGATCGGCCTTTCACATTGAAACGGAGCCAGACTGTAGAACACTGAATTCGAAGGGCCGGTGAGGCGTGGTCCTTTTCCGACACGGACCCACTAGACCCTTCGGGCTAGACCCTTTTTGGTATTGCGCGGGTTCGAAGCCGTTTTTATACTTGAGGGGCGTATCGGTTTGCTTCTAGGCAGGTGTGATCTTCATGAGATGGCGCGCCGTCCCAGTGATGTCGATCAGCGTGCTGGTCTGGTCCGCGCTGTTCGCCATGTCCTCCTTCGCCGCCCCAAAAACCGCAGCCGACAAGGCGGAACGGCCTTCGCTTGAAGTTGAAGAGAAGGCTCAGGAGACCGCCGACCAGGCGGACCGCGCCGCAGACAACGCCGTGCGGATGCTGGACCGCGTCATCATCAAGTCACGCGCCAAGCCCGCCGAGGCGAAGACGCCCGCCAATGACGCCTGGTTGACCGCCAAGACCAAACTCGCCTTGGTCGCCGATGAACGCGTTAAGAGCCGCCTGGTCACGATCGAGACGCAGAACGGGATCGTCACGCTCAGCGGAACGGTGTATTCCGACGGCGCCAAGACCGCGGCCACGGATATTGCGCATACCGTGGACGGGATCAAGAGCGTCAAGAACGCGCTGCAAGTCGTCATGCCTCCTGCGCAGGAGACGGTCCAAGAAGATGATGAGGCCATTACGAACAAGGTGACCGCCGCTCTCAAACGGGATCCCAAACTCAAGAAAGCCGAGATTACGGTGCAGACCGATGCCGGCGCCGTCACGCTGATCGGCGACACGCCCGATCTTCTCGCCAGCGCCCAGGCGGCTTGGACGGCCTGGAGGATCAAGGGAGTCCGGGTCGTGCTAAATGAGTTGTCCGTCAAGAATAAATAAATGAGGGGCTTGCTGACGGTCGCCGCGTGAGCCTTCGCAGGCGAAATCAATGTGAGGATGATGCGTCGATGGTGTTGATCCCGCGCGGAGTGTTGCGGAGCGTGTTATGGTAGCGGCCCATCTTGCGCAAAGGCCACTCGCCTCCGGACCCGCTCTGTGGCGCGCGATCGCAATCCCCTGCTCTTCAGGGCAGCGTGGCCGTCAATTCCTCCTTCCGGCCGCCCCGAAGCACGATCATGGTGATCTTGTCTCCCGAACTGAGTCCGGCCAGCCGGTCTCGAATGACGGGATAGCTGCCGCCCTCCTCGATCACGGGCACGCCTTGGACTTCCAAAATAACATCACCGCCGACGATCATGGGTTCCCCTTCAATCACTGCCGCCATCGTTCCCGCTCGCAGGCCGATCTTCGCCGCCGGCGAATTGGCCGCCACGCGCTGCACGAGCAACCCGGCCTTTTGCGGCACGTTAAAGACCTTTGCCAGATCCCCTGACAGAAGAAAGCCTTCCACGCCGCTCCAGAACGCATGTCGCTCGAGCAGCAGCCGGCGCGCCAGGTTCGAGGTGACGACAAATCCCAATCCCTCAAATCCGCCGGATTTGGAAATAATGTGATTGACGATGCCGATCACTTCGCCCGCCATGTTGAACATGGGTCCTCCGGAATTCCCCTGATTGATCGCGGCATCGGTTTGAAAAAACTCCGATCGGGAGAGACCCCCATGCAGCGTCGGTGGGGTGCGCCGCGCGCTGATATGGCCGACGGTCAGCGTGTGACTCATCCCGACAGGCGCGCCGACAATAAACACCGGATCGCCTACCTCTGATGTATCTGAGTTGCCGAGCGTCGCCACGACCAGCTTTGTAGGAATCTTCTCCATCTGGAGCAGAGCCACATCGGCAGAGGGGTCCGATGAAATCACCTTGGCCGGTACGGCTTCCCCGCCTGCAAACTCGACCCGGACCGTATCGGCCGTCTGAACGACATGCGCAGCGGTCATCACTTTGCCGTCCGCTGAAATGATGACGCCCGACCCCAGGCCCGGAAGGCTGACGCGCTGCATCTTAGGACCGGTCACCACTTGTTGATGTTCCGTGCGGATCACGACCACCGAGTCATCCACTCGCTTGAAAGTCTTGCTGAGCGTGTCGGCGTCAGCGTTCGTCCCAGACCACGCCAGCGCAAGCACCGACAATACGATTATGAGCCGTCTACGCATCTTAGCCTCCGATGAATAACGGTCCGGTGACAGATGACAGCATCCTAAGGAAATCGAAACCCAACTCTACCGAGAACACCGGGCCTTTCACAAGAGGATGCGCCGGCCAGTTGACTGTCGAGGCCGAATCGGCACAATGTGCGAGAAGCTCCACACGCAACCATCCTCGTCGGTGCGCCATGAATAACCACTTACCGAGGCGAGTGATCCTGGACACCGATCCCGGTGTCGATGACGCCCTGGCCATTGCCTTGGCGTTGCGCTCGCCTGAACTGGATGTGACGGCCATCACGACCGTCTGCGGGAACGTGCCGGTGGAGCAAGCCACCCGAAACCTGTTCAGCGTGCTCGGATTGATTCGACACCCAGCGGACCTCCTCATCGGACAAGGCGCAGCGAAACCGCTCATTCGGCCGTTGGACCCCGCCACCTATTTTCATGGCGCCGATGGGCTGGGCGAGCTGGACCGCGTTCAGAACGAGGACGGCAGTCCACGGTATCTGCCGCCCGACCTCTCGCGTGTTCTACCGACAGCGCACGAGATCTGGATGGAGTGTCTGCGCCGCTTCCCTGACGAGCTCACGCTGATCACGCTCGGGCCGCTCACCAATCTCGCCAGGGCGCTCGAATCGGATCCTTCGACAGTTCGCCGGTTCCGCGACGTGATCTGCATGGGAGGCGCCATCAACGTTCCCGGCAATGTGACCCCGGCGGCCGAATTCAATATCTTTGCCGACCCCGATGCCGCCCGGCGCGTCTTGGAATCCGGCCTTTCGATCACCCTCGTCCCGTTGGATGTGACCACGCAGGTCGCGCTGAGCCGCGAGAATATTCTTGCCTTAACCATGGGCGCCACCGGCGCTGTGCCTCGATTCATCTGTGACGCGACGACGAAAGCGCTGGACTATACGCAACAGACGGAAGGACAGGCCGTGTTCCATCTCCACGATCCGCTGGCGGTGGCGGTGGCCATTGATCCGAGCCTGGTCCAAACCGTCCCTCTGCACGTCGACGTCGAAACCGGCGGCCATTTCACCAGAGGCCTGACGCTGACCGACCGGCGGCCCTTGCAGAGTTCTTACAAGGCGCCTCCAAACGTCGAGGTCGCGCTCAAAGTAGACGGCAAGCGGGCCGTGAGGCTGTTTCAGGAGCGGCTATGCCGAAAGTAATCGTCGTCGGGTCGTCGAATATGGACCTGACGATCGCTCTGGACCGGTTGCCGGCCATGGGCGAGACCCTTCTTGGACGGAACTGGTACCAGTCGTGCGGCGGGAAGGGCGCGAACCAGGCGATCGCCGCGCGGCGCGCCGGAGCCGACGTCGCGTTTCTGACCAAGCTGGGCCAGGATGCCAACGGACAGCTCATCGAGCAGTCTTTGCTGTCCATGGGAATTCCCCAGTCGGGGCTCTTGCGCGACGGAACCAGCCCAACCGGCGTGGCCTTCATTCTGGTCGATGCGGAGGGCAGGAATATGATTGCCGTCTCGCCCGGCAGCAACCGGACGTTGAACCTCGAAGACGTGCGGCAGGCGTCATCGCTTATCACCGGCAGCTCGGTCTTGCTCGCGCAACTCGAAGTGCCGCTGAGCGCGGTGGCCGAGGCCCTGCTCATTGCCAACACCCACGGTGTGATGACGATTCTCAACCCCGCGCCGACGTTACCCCTTTCGTCCGAGCTTCTCTCGCTCGTCGATGTCCTCACACCGAATGAAGGAGAAGCCCGCACGTTAACCGGCTTGGCTGATGCGTCTGCCGCGGCTTCCGCTCTGCGCGAGCAAGGCGCCGGGTCGGTCATCGTGACTCTGGCCGAACGGGGCGCCTTGCTGCAAACCCAAGGCGGCGACCGCCGGTTTCCGGCGTATCCCGTGAAAGCGATCGATACAACCGCGGCAGGCGACGCGTTTAACGGAGCGCTGGCTTGCGCGCTGGCTGAAGGTCGCTCGCTGGATGACGCCATCACCTTTGCCAATGCGGCCGGCGCCTGCGCGACACTCACGCGCGGAGCGCACGCGTCGCTGCCTACCCGCGATGAGATTGATCGCATGAGCCGGGGGCGGGTATAGTTCATGTATCGAGCACATCGGTCCATGAACGATCCGACTGCCATCCAGAAGCTCATCCACGAACATCGAGCAATATGGTTCTCTCCGTCTCGCGCCACGAGTGGGCGAGCGTGGATCGTTGCAGTCCGGATGCTCATCCTGCTTCTCAGCTCGGCCGTTCATGAGGCTTCAGCCGAGTTCAGGGAAGAGACCATCACAGGTCATGAGGGCGCGGCCACGGATATCAAAGCCGACCAGCGATATGACAGCGGAGTCCGCGTGCGCGATCCCGCGCTGGGCATTTCCTTTGTCATCCCGGAGGAGTGGCGAGGCGGGGCTTCTCCGTCGTCGAATCTGTTTTTTCTCATCCCCGACGCCAAGCGTGGTGGCATCGGTCTGGTGGTCATGTTTGACCAGACCACGCCTCAGGAGCTGGCGGACCATATGAATGAGCCGCAGGTCTTGGAAGAAGGATTTATTTTGCATCCAACCACATCAGCCGCGGTATCCGGTGATCGCATCACGGCGTCCTATCACGC
>JBOHOS010000798.1:0-3048 GCA_050731295.1 Nitrospiraceae bacterium
TACTCGCCCTTCCGCCCGCGCACGATCGGAGCGAGTATTTGAAACTTGGCGCCTTCGGGCAGCGCCCGGATCGAGTCCACCATCTGTTGCACGGTTTGGGCCGTGATCTCTTCCCCGCAGTTGAAACAGAACGGATGGCCGACCCGGGCAAACAGCAGGCGCAGGTAGTCGTAAATTTCCGTCACGGTGCCGACGGTCGATCGCGGATTGTGGCTGGTGCTCTTCTGCTCGATGGAAATGGCGGGCGACAGGCCCTCGATGGAATCGACGTCCGGTTTGCCCATCTGTTCCAAAAACTGGCGGGCGTACGCAGACAGCGATTCCACATACCGGCGCTGGCCTTCGGCGTAGATCGTGTCGAAGGCGAGAGACGACTTGCCCGACCCGCTCAACCCCGTGATGACGACAAGCTTGTCCCGTGGAATCTCGACGTCGAGATTTTTCAGATTGTGCTCCCGCGCGCCGCGAATGATGATGGAATGGCTCATAGGGTAGAAAATTATAACATGCCGAGTCCGTTGTGATTTGGTCCTAACGCTCATTGAGGAAGCAGGAGAATTGTCTTTCAGCTCCATCTGTGTGCCAGATGTTTCCCGAGCGATTGACAATGGTCGAACGCGGGGTACACCATTGGCACATACCATTTATCTATCGACACGGTAGAACGGTATAGGCGGTGACTGAGTCATTCGGGCGCCGCCTTCTTTTTTTTCGGTAGCGTCACTAATCCGTACCCCTCATACCGCCCATCCTTGGCCGACCGGAACTTCGATCTGATAATTTGCCAATCTTGGCGAGGATTCTTGCCAAGAATGAATCTTCCAATGGGTGACACAATCAAATCGGCGACCTGAAGACCAGCGATATTCTTGGCCTTATCCCTGACATGAAGTTCGGTGATCCGAGTACGGATGTCAGAGGCAGAGAGATATTCTGTTCCAGCGGTTCTTATGTCGATCCAAGCCAGTCGGAGTTCATTATCAAGCGTCTCGTCTCTTGCTTCAGCGACAATCTGCCCGCCTCCTGAGACTGAACCGATCTCAAAGGCAAAACGTTCGACCAGCACGCGCAATGAAAGTAAATAGGGATCCATGGCGACGAGGCCGTATTGGTCTAAATGCTCGTCTTTTCGGATAGCGCAAGCAACAACTTTATAGTCCAGTTCCCTCATGAACGCGTTTGTTTCTGAATAGAATTTATCGCGAAAAGTATGATCGGTTAATTTTTGGAACGGTCCCTTCCGACGAACGATCTCCGCGGTGTGAAGAATGAAATCGCTTGTGCCGAAAAGACGGTGCTTATAGGCATTAAGCAGAGGAGTCGCAACTGACTCGTGATAGTGCAAATCCATAATGTAGCCACCCAGGACAAAAAGTGGATATTGCGGGTCGATGACGTCCAACGAGTGATCACCCGATTCATCGAGAAATAGTATTTTCATTTGTTCTGGGATGGGGTTTCACTCGCTTGAGGGGCTTTTGCTCAGGGTGGTGCCAGCCGTCTTCAGTAACTCTTTGACGACTTCCTGGTAGTAGGGTTTCTCCTTGAGGCTGGCGTAGGAGCCGGGGAAGTAGACGACCGTGATGTTGGCGTACGCATCTTCGAAATTATTGAGCGTGACGGCGCAACGCTGGTCATGGGACAGCCGCGTGTGGTCGATCATGGGGAAATCATAAAATCCCACCCAGAATTCGACGCTGTTCGCCGTGAATGGATCCGATTCGTGCTCCGGCGTGAGAATGTCGAGCCGCAGTTTGAGCTCATGGCTTTCACCATTGACCTCCATGACAAACACTCGAAATTCCCGCTCGATGTTCTCCAGGGTCAACGTCTGCTCCTCCAGTTCAACCGGCAAGCCGGCTTTTGACTTCGGCACGTTCGCGAGACTGAACTTTCGTTCGAATTTATGCCCCGCTCCTTCCAGAACGACCATTTGTTTTCTAGTGATTTCGCGGGCGACCCGATTGAGCCGCCGGCGATAGTGTCGTTTCGCCGGATCGTTCGATTGCCGTATTTGTTCGTCGATATGCGCGAACAGCGGCTTGAGATTGAGCGATTCGTGAAAATTGTAGGCGAGGAGCTCGAGGTTCAGGACCCGGACGTCCAGCGAAGGGACTTGAGCGCTGAGCTGGGGTTTGAGAAAAGTATCGATAATCGACGCGAACATGTCCTTGCGCAGCGCGCTTTCGGATTCTTCCCGCTTACTCATCAGCTCCGTGTAGAGCCGGACATTGGTATCAATCCTCTGCTTCTCGTTCAGATAGCTGGAGCCGACGATTCCCAGCGCCGCGACGACAGCGGCCGTGACAAATCCCCCCAATGACTGAAGAATAATCGCTGCCTTATCCCAGGCGTCCCGCTCCTTGCTCGCCATCGCTATCAAGATCCTGAAAAAATTAGAGTATGGAAAGGCATCATTCATTGAAAGGGGCGAGAGGAGTTCATCTCACCACCAGGATGTTCAAAAAGGCCGTCCAGCGAGGCCGCAGTGAGCGAGGAGGCGAAGCGTACTCTTGCCTGTACGTTGAGCCTCTGAGCGATACGAGAACGAAGCTGGCGGCCTTTTTCAACATCCTGCTATTGTCTCCGCAGCACGTATTGGCCTCCTTGCTTGTCCAGCACCAGATCGTATCGGGTCGAGTCATCGAACGAGACGATCTCACGCGACGGCGTCTGGTTCTGATAATTCACATGCAGGGCGCACGTGCCCTTGTCCGGCACGAACAACCGGTAGGAGCCGTACTTGTCGGTTGAGGCGGAATAGGTCTTCTCGCCGCATCGAACCTTGATCGCTACGCCGGCGCCGACGGACTTGCCGCCTTCCGTGACGGTCCCGCGGATTTCTCCGGCGAGCACTGGGGCAGCCATAAGGAAAGATAGGAACAGAAAAGTCCCCACGGGTTTCATGCGGCCTCCTTCGACATGAATACGAGCGTCACGAACCGCGCAGACTATACGTTCGTTGGTCAGTGAACACAAGGCCTTCGCCTTGACAAAGCGAAGGCGCGGGTGCTACGACCCTGGTACTGCGGCGAACGATCCGTGGCC
>JBOHOS010000799.1:0-7319 GCA_050731295.1 Nitrospiraceae bacterium
ATCTCGCTCTGCTCTTTGGCCAGACGCTCGATCTCCTCCAGGCTCTTCTGCTCATCAGGATCGCTTAGCGTGATGTGCCGAATGTTCTCGTCCGTGAGTTTTTTCAGGATCTCGGCGGTCAGTTTTCCCTTCTTCTTCAGCGTGACCTCGCCGGTGTCGGCATCCATGAGGTCACGGCCCACCACCTTCCCCAGCAAAAACTTGCGGACCTTTTTGTTTTTCTCTTCTTCAATAATCCGCAGCTCGTCCTGGTGGTCTCGCTGGAGCTTGAGCACGTCTTCGCTTTCGATGCTCTTGGACCGTTCGTCTTTATCCAGCCCCTTCCGGGAGAAAATCTTGACGTCGACGATAATGCCTTCCACGCCGGGCGGGACCTGGAGCGACGTATCTTTCACGTCGCCGGCCTTCTCCCCGAAGATCGCCCGAAGCAATTTCTCCTCCGGCGTCAGTTGCGTTTCCCCTTTCGGAGTGACCTTCCCGACGAGAATATCACCCGGCTTGACCTCAGCGCCGATTCGAATGATCCCGCTTTCATCCAGGTTTCGAAGCGCTTCCTCGCCGATATTGGGAATGTCCCGGGTAATGTCCTCCTTGCCTAATTTGGTGTCCCGCGCCTCTACCTCGAACTCTTCGATGTGAATAGAGGTAAACGCATCCTCTCGGACGAGTTTCTCACTAATCAGGATCGCATCCTCGAAGTTAAAGCCACCCCACGGCATGAAGGCGACCAGCACGTTCTGACCCAAGGCGAGCTCTCCCCGATCAATAGCGGGACCGTCTCCGAGCACCTGCCCCTTTTTCACCGGCTGCCCCACGCGAACCACCGGCGTCTGGGTGATGCAGGTGTTCTGGTTGGACCGCTGAAATTTGATGAGATCATAGACGTCCAGCAGCGAATCATTCTTGCGCCCGCCCTCGTTTTTCTTGGCTTCCGCTCTCACCACGATACGGGTCGCATCAACGCTCTCCACGACACCCGTACGCCTCGCCTGCACCACATAGCCGGAATCTCTGGCCACCACCGCTTCCATGCCGGTTCCCACCAGCGGCGCTTCCGTGCGGATGAGCGGCACCGCCTGGCGCTGCATGTTCGACCCCATGAGGGCGCGGTTCGCATCGTCGTGCTCCAAGAAAGGCACCAAGGCCGTCGCGACACTGACGACCTGCTTGGGAGAGACGTCCATGTACACGACCTTGTCCGGCGTGGTGGTGATGAAATCACTCCCGTGTCGGGCCGAGATCGTTTCAGACACCAACCGCCCGGACGCATCGACCTTCGAGTTCGCCTGAGCAATGATGTACTGTTCTCCTTCGATGGCGGAGAGGAATTCGATCTCCTCGGTCACCCGCCCCTTCCGCACCTTTCGATAGGGGGCCTCAATGAATCCAAAATCGTTGATCCGCGCGTAGGTCGCCAGCGACGTGATCAAACCGATGTTGGGCCCTTCAGGGGTTTCGATCGGACAAATGCGGCTGTAGTGCGACGGATGCACGTCGCGCACTTCAAACCCGGCGCGTTCCCGGGTCAAGCCGCCGGGCCCCAGCGCGGACAAGCGGCGCTTGTGCGTAATCTCCGCCAACGGATTCGTCTGGTCCATAAATTGGGAGAGCTGGCTGCTGCTGAAAAATTCCTTGATCGCCGCCACAACCGGTTTGGCGTTGATCAGGTCATGCGGCAGCACGGTTTCCATATCCAAAAGGTTCATGCGTTCTTTGATGCTTCGCTCCATGCGGACCAGGCCAAGGCGAAACTGGTTTTCGAGCAGCTCTCCAACCGATCGCACCCGGCGATTCCCCAAATGATCGATGTCGTCGATCTCGCCTTTTCCCATCTTGAGATTGACCAGATAACGGACCACCTCCACGATGTCTTGAGCTGTCAGCGTCCGTTGATCGAGCGGAAGATCCAAGCCCAGCTTCTTGTTCAGTTTCAATCGACCGACGGGGGAGAGATCGTACCGCTTGGGATTGTGAAACAGATTCTCGAAGAGAACCCGCGCGGTTTCGATCGACGGCGTTTCGCCGGGCCGCAACCGTTTATAGATCTCCACCATGGCCTCTTCTTTCGAGGCCGTCCGTTCGATCTCCAGCGTATCGAGAATGACGGGCGTGGCCGTCGCCGTGTCCAGATAGATCGCCTTGAAACTCTCGACATTGCTGTCGAGAATCTTGTCGATCGCCGCTTGCGTCAGCTTGTGGTTTTTTTCCAGAATCTTTTCTTTGCTCACCGGATCAACCAATTCGGTCAGGACGGCCCGTCCGATCAATTCCGCAGGACTGAGCGGAATCTCTTTGATGCCGGCCGCCCGGACGCGCGCGATCAGCGTTTTGGTGAGCTTGCCCCCTTCCCGAACGATGGATTCCTTGCCGCCTTTTTCGGTAATCTCGATGGGAGATTTCAGGCCGTGGTGAATCTCCGGGTCCAGTTTTCTGAGCAGCTTTCCTTTGGCGACGCGGATTTCTTCGACCGGATAGTACATCTTCAGCAGATCATCGCTGGAATAGCCGAAGGCCTTCAGCAGAATCGTGGCCGGCATTTTCCTGCGACGGTCGATCCGCACATAGAGGATGTCGCGCGCATCAAACTCAAAATCCAACCATGAGCCACGATACGGGATAATGCGGGCCGAATAGAGCACCTTCCCGCTCGCATGCGTCCGCCCTTTATCATGGGTAAACGACGCGCCCGGCGAGCGATGGAGCTGACTGACCACGACCCGCTCGGTCCCGTTCACGATAAAGGTGCCGCGTTCCGTCATCAGCGGCAATTCGCCGACGTAGACCTCTTGCTCGCGCACATCGAGCACTTTCTTCTTCGGACCCTTGTCTTCCTTGTCGAACACGACGAGTCGAACCCTCAGCTTCAAGGGAACGGCGAAGGTCATGCCCTGCTCCAGGCATTCGCGCACGTCGTACTTCGGCTGGCCTAACGAGTAGCTTGAGAATTCAAGGATCGCTGTGTTGTTATAGTCGGCAATCGGAAACACACTGACCAGAGCCGCCTGAAGTCCTTTATCGTCACGCCGCTCCGGATCGTTTTCCAGTTGCAAGAACTGCTCGTACGACCGCTTCTGGATTCCGATCAGGTCGGGAATGTCAATGTTCGCTCGGATTTTTGAAAAATCTTTCCGCTCGATCAAGCCATTGACAGTCGATTCCAGCATTCCATACCCCCCGTCGTAGATCGCCATGAGTCCATCAGCAGTGCGATCCCACAGGACTGCTCAATCCGCTGATGGAGAATTCGCCCAGCCCGGGGCGATTGCCGGCCGTCCTGAAGTCTGAATTGACTTCCGCGTCCGGCTCGTCACCGCTGTTACTTGATCTCGACTTTGCCGCCGCCGTCTTCCAACTTCTTCTTCATCGTCTCGGCTTCTTCCTTCGTCACGCCGGTCTTGACCGGCTTCGGCGCGCCTTCGACCAGATCCTTCGCTTCCTTGAGACCGAGGCTGGTCAATTCTCTCACGACCTTGATCACCTGAATTTTCTTGTCCGCCGCTGCGCCGGCCAGCACGACATCAAAGGAGGTCTTTTCCTCGGCTGCGGCGGCTGCGCCTCCCGCGGGAGCCGCGGCCATGGCGACCGGCGCCGCCGCCGTCACGCCGAAGCGGCTTTCCAGTCCCTTCACCAATTCGGACAACTCCAACACGCTCATACTCTCAATCGCCTTAATGAACTCTTCCTGCGATAGCTTCCCTTCTGTCGTCGGCATCTCTCCTTCTCCTTTCTTCTTATCCTGAATCGCGGCAATCACACCCACCAATCCTCTCAACAATCCACTCAACGCATACACGAGGCCCCGCGCCGGTCCTTGCATCGCAGAGAACAGCATGGACAGCAGGACGTCTTTCGTCGGCAAATTGGCGACGGAGGCAAGTTGCGCCGCCTGCAGCAGCTTGCCGTCTAAGACCCCGACGGTCATTTTCATTTTCTCTTCCCGCTTCTCGGCGCGAATAAAATCGCGTAAAATCTTCGTCGGGAGCGCGGGATCGTCATACCCGATCAAGACCGCCAAGGGACCTTTGAAGTGAGGCTTCGCGCCGGCTAGGTCGGTCCCCTCCACCGCGCGAGCCGCCAAGGTGTTTTTGACGACCTTGAACTCTGCCTTCACGCCTCGCAATTGTTTGCGGAGCTCGGTGATATGGTTCACCTCGACACCCGAACATTCCGTCATCACGGCCAATTTGGCGCGGGAGAACTTCTCGTGCAATTCGGCTACTGCAGTGGCTTTCTCGTCCTTTTTCATTCGACTCCCCTCGCGAGCGTGAATGGTGATCCGGCATCCGTAATAATGCCCCCGATCGGATCACACGATGAACGGGTCACGATTCACGTTGAACGTGTGTCAACTCCACTGTTTCGTAATCGCAACGGCATCCAAGGGAACTCCCGGTCCCATCGTGCTTGAAATGGTGGCGGTTTTCAGATATCGCCCTTTGGTGGAAGCCGGCCTGGCTTTCATGACGGACTCGAGAATCGAATACGCATTTTCATAGAGGCGATTCGCATCAAACGAGACTTTACCGATGGGCACTTGGACGATACCGGCTTTTTCCACCTTGTACTCAACTCGGCCCTTCCTGATCTCGGCGATGGCTTTCCCGACTTCAAACGTCACCGTTCCGGTCTTGGGATTGGGCATCAGCCCCCGCGGGCCGAGCACCTTACCGAGTTTTCCCACGGCGGCCATCAGATCCGGAGTGGCGATCGCTTGATCGAAATCCATCCAGCCCCCTTTGATCTTTTCCATCAGATCGTCGGCGCCGACATAGTCCGCCCCCGCCGACCGTGCCTCCTGCTCCTTTTCCCCCTTGGCGAAGACCAGCACGCGAACTTTCTTGCCTGTGCCATGAGGAAGGACCGTGGTGCCGCGAACCATTTGATCGGCCCGCTTGGGATCGACCCCCAACCGAAGCGCCAACTCGACCGATTCATCGAACTTGGCATAGGCCGCCTGCTTCACCACCTCGACAGCTTCCTTCAAGCCATAGAGCTTCGGCTCGATCTTCGCCGTCGCTGCTTTCATTTTCTTTCCCATCGCTCTACTCCTTCGCGCTCAACGCCGCGCAGGCGCATCCAGGCCCCACTACTGAACGACCACGCCCATGCTCCGCGCGGTTCCTTCAATGATCTTGATCGCTCCCTCCAGGTCGGCGGCATTCAGATCGGTCATCTTCAGTTTGGCGATATCGCGCAATTGCGCCTTGGTGATTTTACCGACTTTGTCTTTATGAGGAATCCCGGACCCTTTGATGATCCCCGAAGCTTTTTTCAAAAGATCGGAAGCCGGCGGTGTGCGCGTAATAAAGGTAAACGAACGGTCTTTATAGACCGTGATCACCACGGGAATAATGCTGCCTTCTTCCTTTTGGGTTCTGGCGTTGAACTGTTTGCAAAACTCCATAATATTGACGCCGTGCTGCCCTAGAGAGGGCCCGACCGGCGGCGCCGGATTGGCTTTGCCGGCAGGAATTTGCAGTTTGATCTGACCGGTAATTTCTTTCGCCATTCTGAACTCCTTATAGGCCCCCGGACGCTCTCAGCGGTGTGCGCCCGGTACGGCAACCGGAAGCAGAGGACCGCATGCTGATGACCGGGACGTCCTCAAATTCTTTCCACCTGCAAAAATCCGAGCTCGACCGGCGTCGATCGACCGAAAATACTCACCAGCACTTTGACACGATTGTGATCGGCATCCACTTCATCAACCAGCCCATTGAAGCCCAAAAAAGGCCCGTCGATGATACGGACATTGTCCCCTTTAATAAATCGGACCTGCTCTCTGGGGGTGGCGGTTCCCGAGTCAACCTGCTTGAGCAGGGAATCCGCCTCATCCGATGTCAGCGGAATAGGACGGGCTCCGCCGCCGACGAATCCTGTCACCTTGGGAGTTTCCTTGATCATCTGGACGGTTTCATCCGCGAGCGGAGTTTCGAGCTCGACGAGCACATAGCCTGGGAAGAACTTCCGGCGTGAGGTGCGTCGCTTGCCATCTTTGATCTCAATGACGTCCTCGGTGGGCACCAATACTTGACCCAGCTTCTCAACCAAGCCCATTTGGTTTGCACGCTCCAAAATGCTGGTCTTCACCCGGCCCTCGAATCCGGCGTAGGTGTGAATCACATACCAGTTTTTGTTCATCAACATCCCTCAAACCCTCGCTACACCCACCCGAATGATCAAATGATCTTGCTGATCAGCCAGACCAGAAATGTGTCCACAACCGAGAGATAAATGGACATGATGACACAAAAGATAATGACAACGGTTGTCGACCCGATGGTCTCTGCCTTGGTCGGAAACGAAATTTTCCGAAATTCGGCTTTGACCTCGTTCAGGAATTCCGTAACCGATGACCAGAATTTTGCGAACATGAAATACACTCCTGAGCGGGCGATTCAATCCGGCCGCATTCAAGGCCGGTATGGCAGGGGCACCAGGAATCGAACCCGGACCTTCGGTTTTGGAGACCGACGTGCTAGCCGTTGAACACCATGCCCCTCTGCAGGCCGCTGAAAAGGCCGCCAACGTTGAGCGGCCTGTCCGGTGAACGCATTACAGAGCCCAGGTCACTTCACCTCTTTATGTGATGTGTGCTTGCGGCAAAAACGGCAATACTTGTTCCGTTCGATACGATCCGGATCGTTCTTCTTGTTTTTCATCGTGGAATAATTTCGCTGCTTGCACACCGAGCACGCCATCGAGATAATGTCACGCATCTCTTATCCCTTCCCCAATCTGCGGGAGCGGTGTGTCCGCTCCGGCTGCGCGCGTTCACCGAACATTCTGATCGTGCGCTGATCGTGCGCGGTGCATGAACACGAGGCGGCCACGGCGTCCGCGTTCAATCACTTCACGCCACGATCTCGGTGACCACGCCGGAGCCGACCGTCTTGCCTCCCTCCCGCACGGCGAACCGCAACCCCTGATCCATCGCAATCGGCGAGATCAACTCCGCCGCCACCGACACATTGTCCCCCGGCATCACCATCTCCACCCCCGGATTCAAACTCACCACCCCCGTCACATCCGTCGTCCGAAAATAGAACTGCGGCCGGTACCCGTTGAAGAACGGCGTGTGCCGCCCCCCTTCCTCTTTCGTCAACACATAAATCTCCGCCTTGAACTTCGTGTGCGGCGTAATACTCTTCGGCTTCGCCAGCACCATCCCCCGCTCCACGTCTTCCTTCTTCGTGCCGCGCAAGAGCACCCCGATGTTGTCTCCCGCCTGGCCTTCATCGAGCACCTTGCGGAACATCTCCACCCCCGTCACGACGGTGCTCTGCGTCGGCCGCAACCCCACGATCTCGATTTCATCG
>JBOHOS010000800.1:0-2027 GCA_050731295.1 Nitrospiraceae bacterium
GGCACATACAGCGACTGCCCGTTGAATTCGACACGCGTCAACCCGAATTCGTGCTCGTGTTGCGCGACGACCGTATCGATCACCGCGCCGATCAGATGCGGCCCAAGGTTCCGGTGGAGGTCGAGGCGGGAGAAGACCTCGTTGAGCGATCCCGTCGTCAACAGCTTCCCATCCTTGAGCAGCGCCACCATATGAGCCAGCCGCAGGATCTCGGTGAGCGAATGACTCACATAGATGATGGGAATCTCAAGCTCACGATACAGCCGCTGGATGAAGGGGAGCAGCTCGCGTTTGCGTTGGGTGTCCAGGGATGACAGCGGTTCATCCAGCAGCAGCAAGCGCGGGCTCGTCAATAAGGCTCGCCCGATCGCGACGCGTTGCTGCTCCCCGCCCGACAGCTTATGCGGTCGGCGATCGAGGAGATGCGCGATGCCAAGCACCTCCACCACTTGTTCCAGTGAGAGCCGGCGTTGCTCCAAGGGCGTGCGAGCGAAGCCATACGTCAGATTCGACTTGACGCTCAGATGAGGAAACAGACGTGGCTCTTGAAACACGTACCCGATCGGACGCCGGTAGATCGGAAGGTAGTGACCGCGTGACTCATCCTGCCAGATGTCCTCGCCAACACGCATGAATCCGGTTGGGGAGCGCTCCAGGCCCGCCAAGCATCGCAGCAGCGTCGTCTTGCCTGATCCCGACTGTCCAAAGACCGCCGTAATGCCGGTCGCCGGCACATCCAGATCAACGTCGAGATGGAAGTTCGGATACGCAACGTCAAAACGTGCGATCAACCGATTCATGATACATGGATGGGGAATTTTCGGTTGGCGATATAGACACCCAGCAAGACCAGAAAGGAAAAGAGCAGCATCGCAGCGGAGATAATGTGAGCCTGGGCATACTCCATGACTTCTACATGATCGAACACCGTCGTGGACAACACGCGGGTCTTTCCCGGAATCGATCCGCCGACCATCAGCACCACGCCGAATTCTCCCATCGTGTGCGCGAACCCGAGAACAATGCCGGAAATGTACCCACGAAGGGCCATGGGCGACACGACCGTGAAAAAGGCATCGAGGCGTGAGGCGCGCAAAGACCACGCCGCCTCCAACGGATCTTTGCCGACCGCCTCAAAAGCGCCATGCAATGGCTGGATCACGAACGGCATGGAATAGAAGGCCGAGCCGATGACCAATCCCCAGAAGGTAAACGCGAGCGTCACGCCCGCCAGACTGCCGATCGGGCCGTAGGGGCCAAGCGCCACGAGGATATAAAAGCCCAAGACCGTTGGAGGAAGGACGATGGGGAGGGCCACGAGCGCTTCAACGGTCGTTCTCCACCGCGATCGAGTATGCGCAAGCCACCATGCAATGGGAGTCCCGACGACCAGCAGCACGAGAACCGTCATGCAGGCCAACCGCAGCGTCACCCAGAGCGCGCTCCAATCGAGATCGCTTAACGTCACCATTCCGCGCCTCTTCGCTAGTTCACATCGTATCCATAGCGCTTGATGACCGCGCGGGCTTGAGTACCATGCATGAACTCCATCAAGGCCTTCGCTGCAGGATTCGCTTGCCCTTTTGTGAGGAGAACAACATCCTGGCGGATGGGCTCATGGAACTCGACCGGAACTTCCCAGCGACTGCCTTTTCCCTGAAGCTTCGGGTCGCGCACCTGGGAGAGCGCGAGAAACCCTACTTCGGCATTGCCGGAGTCAATGAAGCCGCTGGTCTGACCCTGATTTTCGCCTTGCACAATGCGCGATTGCAAACTGTCCCAAACGCCCAATTTCATCATGGCTTGCATGGCCGCCACGCCATAGGGAGCAGTCTTGGGGTTTGCCATCGCAAGATGCTTGAACTTTCCGCTGCGCAGCGTCTCTTCACCCTTCACCATGCCGGGATCCGGACTCCATAAGACAAGCCGTCCCACGGCATACGTAAACCGGCTCTCTTTCACCCCCAATCCTTCTTGTTCAAGCAGTTTCGGCCGCTCATCATCGGCGGAGAAGAACACTTCAAACG
>JBOHOS010000801.1:0-3172 GCA_050731295.1 Nitrospiraceae bacterium
GGGCAGACAGTGGAAGCCATTGATATTACAGATGTGGCAGGTCAGATCATAGCGGGAGTACAAGTGAGTGCAGTTTTATCTGAAAAGATACAGGAAGTATTAAAGCCGATAAATTTTTTGAGTCGTACAACCGTCGGCGGGTAGGCAAGCGCCATAGCCATCCCAGACCCAGAGGCATCAGTTGTCATTGAACACCGGCTTCAGAGGCGATGGATGGAATGGTGGGCTGGTCCAGAGATCGAATCTGCCGTTGACTAAAGACCGTTCTACTGGGGCTCATGCTGGAAACAGACTGTCGTTCATCCTACCCCCTCATTGGTTGTCCGGTACGCCGCCGTTTCCGTTGCCCTCGGCGTCATCGCGCTCGGCTGCTTCCGCCAAACGAGCGACGCCGACCACTCGATCGTCAGCCTCTTCGAGATCCAGGATCCTCACGCCCTGAGTATTCCGGCCGATCTCGCGAATGTCGTCCACCTTACAACGGAGGATCTTGCCTTTGGCCGCCATGATAATGATTTCATCCTCGCCGCGCACCTGCAGGAAGCCGACTGCCTGGCCGTTGCGTTCAGTGGTCTTGACGCTGATAATCCCTTTGCCGCCGCGTCCTTGGATGCGATACTCGCTGACCGATGTGCGCTTCCCGTAGCCGCCCTCCGTGATCGTGAGAATCGCCGTGGTGGAATCCGAGGTGATCGTTTCCATGCCGATGACCTCGTTGCCCTCTTCGAGCATGATCCCGCGCACGCCGTGCGCCGTGCGGCCCATCGGCCTGACCTCCTCCTCTTTAAATCGAATCACGATACCCTGACGGGTGCCGAGCAGGATTTCCCGCTGGCCGTCCGTGATCTGCACGCCGATCAACTTGTCGTTCTGATCCAGAGAGATCGCGATAATGCCGCCCTGCCGCGGATTGGCGTAAGCGGAGAGTTCCGTCTTCTTGATGACGCCCTGACGGGTCGCCATCACGACGAACCGGTCGTCGCGAAACTCCTTCACGGGCACCGTCGCCGTCACTTTCTCATCCCCCGACAAAGCCAGGAGATTGACCATGGCTTTCCCCTTGGCCGCGCGTCCCGCCTCGGGGATCTCGTGTACCTTGAGCCAGAAGACCTTCCCCGCGTCCGTGAAGAACAGCAGGTAGTCATGAGTAGAAGCGGTGAACAGTGTTTCGACAAAGTCCTCTTCTTTGATGCCCATGCCGATCTTGCCCTTACCTCCGCGCCGTTGGGCTCGATACAGCGACACCGCATTGCGCTTGATATAGCCGGTGTGCGAAACGGTGACGACGACCTCTTCCTGCGCGATCAGATCTTCGATGTTGATCTCGGCCTCTTCCGGAATGATCTGCGTGCGGCGCTCGTCCTTGTACTCTTCTTTAATCGACAGCAGTTCATCTTTGATGAGCTTCCGCACCAGCGCCTCGCTGCCGAGCACCGATCGGAGGTATTCCATGCGTTTGAGGACCTCCTGGTATTCCTCGATCAGCTTGTTGCGCTCCAATTGCGTCAACCGCTGGAGTCTCATATCGAGGATAGCGTTCGCCTGGATCTCAGTGAGCTGGAATTGGCGCATGAGCCCGCCGCGGGCGACTTCCGGTGATTGCGCGCGGCGGATCAGCGTGATGACGGCATCCAAATTGTCGAGGGCGATCTTGAGTCCTTCGAGGATGTGCGCGCGTTCCTCGGCTTTGCGCAGCTCATACGCGGTCCGGCGCACCACGACTTCCCGGCGGTGCTCGACGAACGCCTCGAGGATCTGCTTGAGATTCAGCACCTCGGGCCGGTTGTGCACCAGGGCCAGCATGATCACGCCGAACGTCGTCTGCATCTGCGTGTGCTTGTACAGATTGTTGAGCACGACCAGCGGAATCTCGCCCCGCTTGAGCTCGATCACGACGCGGTAGCCGTCCCGATCGGACTCATCCCGCAAATCGGAAATGCCTTCGATTTTTTTGTCCTGAATCAGCTCGGCAATCTTCTCGATCAGCCGGGCCTTGTTCACCTGAAAGGGAATTTCGGTCACGATGATCCTGTCGCGCTCCGTCCGCTCGTCCGTTTCAACGGCCGCCTTGGCCCGCAGCGTGAGGAGGCCGCGACCGGTCTTATAGGCGTCCTTGATACCTTGCTTGCCGTAGATGAAGCCGGCGGTGGGGAAATCGGGCCCGGGAATCTTCTTCATGAGCTGCTCGATCGTCACATCCGGATTTTCGATCAGCACCATCAGGCCATCGACGACCTCGGCCATGTTGTGTGTCGGAATGTTCGTCGCATAGCCGACCGCAATCCCGCCGGCGCCGTTGATCAACAGATTCGGCGCCTTGGCCGGCAGCACCCGCGGCTCGGTCGTGGACTCGTCGTAGTTGGGGCCGAAATCGACCGTTTCCTTGTCGATGTCCGCCAGCATCTCCCCGGCGAGCTTGGTCAGGCGCGCCTCGGTATACCGCATGGCTGCCGGAGGATCGCCGTCCACCGACCCGTAGTTGCCTTGGCCGTCGATGAGCGGATAGCGCATGTTGAAGTCCTGCGCCATCCGGACCAAAGTATCGTAGATCGCCGAGTCGCCGTGGGGATGGTAATTTCCCATGATCTCGCCGACGATCTTGGCCGATTTGCGATAGGCCCGATTGTGCACCAGCCCCATCTCATTCATGCCGTATAGAATCCGACGGTGCACGGGTTTGAGACCATCGCGGACGTCCGGCAGCGCCCGCCCCACGATCACGCTCATCGCGTAATCGAGATACGACGACTTCATCTCGTCTTCGATGTTGATTTGGATCAATCGTTCATCAACGGGCATGAATCACTCCACGGATGCTGAAAATGGTCCCCAGCTTCGTTCTCGGCTCGCCAACATCCTCAATGTACCCCAGAGGGTACACCTGCGGTGTTGGCGTCGCCTCCGGCCTCGCTGGATGACCATTTTGAGCATCCTATAACTCATGAACTGCTAGCAATCAGGGAAAGAAAGCTTAAATCTTTTTTGCTAACCTAAACCCAAATGCGATTGGTCTCATCGTTTTCGACTCACCGGGGAAGGCAAACTGAGTATCCCGAATCACTGCGTAAGGTTTCCATTCGTTATTTTCTAACCTTAAACTTCTGAATTTTCCTTGAGCATGTCTTTCAAGTTTCTCTCGCCATTCATTGGTAAGGATATTGAACCCATTAGC
>JBOHOS010000802.1:0-1677 GCA_050731295.1 Nitrospiraceae bacterium
CACTACCTGGATCTCTTCGGTCTGGGAACAGATCGCAGCCTGTTCCATAAGGCATGGGCTCCTGACACGGGATGGACTTCCTGGGAGCGCCTGGAGGGAATGTTTACGAGTCCGCCGGTGGTAGTAACGCGGGCTCCCAATCGGCTCGACATCTTGGGGATCGGTCGCGACGCCGCGATGTATCAAAAGACGTGGGACGGTAGCACGTGGCTTCCTTCACCGACAAACTGGCACCGGCTTGGCGGTGGCGTGATCACGTACAGATAAATTCTTGCTTTTCTTTTAACGAGCGACCGATAGCCTAGGCTTTCTTACGTGCGCAGCAGCAGTCAGGTCCGTTCTTGTTGTGACTTGTCTTGCCAAGACCGGTATCTCTCCTATTTGTCCGTTACGTCTGTGGAGGTGGATAATACGCAGGATTACCATGCATCACCCCGATTGGAAATCAGCCATCATGCTTCTTGTGTTGACACCGATGTTCGTGATGAGCCTTGCCATGCCTGCCGAAGCAGGTGAGGCGCTCGCCGACGTGAATGACGTCGCTATCAGCAATGGCGAGGTCGAGAAAGCTCTGGGCGCCCCGCTCGCGAAATTGCAGGAGCAGATGTATGCAATGAAGCGCCGGATGCTTGAGACGCTTATCAATGAGCGACTCTTGGCGAATGAGGCGGCGAAACGCGGGATGTCCGCTACAGCGCTGCTGGACGCCGAAGTCACCGCCAAGGTCGGCCTCGTGACCGAGCAGGAAATCGACACCATCTACCACACCCATACGACCATGCTTCAAGGCGACGAGGCTACGGTCCGCCAGCAGATTCGGGCCCAGCTCCAGCTACAGAAGCTAGCGGCCCAGCAGGAGGCTTTCCTGAAAACACTCCGGTCCCAAGCCGTCGTGAAAGTGCACCTTCAGCCGCCACCGGTTTTCAGAGCCACGATAAACGCCGACGAGGCGCCTTTCAAAGGATCAGCGACGGCGCCGGTGACGATCGTAAAGTTCGAGGACTTTCACTGCCCCTTCTGCCGGCGCGCACAGGCTGTCTTTACCGAGCTCTTGGCAAAGTACGGCGATAAGGTGAAACTGGCTCATCGAGACTTCCCCCTTGACCAGGTCCATCCGGACACTCGGAAGGCGCATGAGGCGGCGCGCTGCGCCCACGAGCAGGGAAAATTCTGGGCGTATCATGATGTGATCTATTTCAACGCGCCAAGGGCCGGCCCGGAGAACTTGAAGGCCTATGCGCAGGAAGTTGGGCTGGATGTGGCCGCTTTTGAGCAGTGTCTGAGTAGCGGCACATACCAGGCGTCTGTTCAGAAGGATGTAGAAGAAGGGACACGCCTTGGTGTGAGCGGGACTCCAGCTTTCTTTATCAATGGCCGGCCACTCTCAGGTGTTCACCCGGTTGAAAGCTTTGTCCAGCTCATCGATGATGAGCTGGCGCGGGTGCAGCACGGAGCGGAAGGCTCGGAATCCGGTTCGACGATTCTGACGCCGTGACAATCGACACGATCTCGTCGTCATTGGGCGATATCAGAAGGCTACAGGGTGACCCTCAAAAAACGCTGTCACAAGTTGGATGCTTCCGTTCTCGCCCAGACTCCCAGTGTCCCTAATATTGCAACCTAAAAGGTTCGCATGCATGCACACAAACATCGAGGGGGCTGCCTAAGGCTTAAGGG
>JBOHOS010000803.1:0-3843 GCA_050731295.1 Nitrospiraceae bacterium
GCCATGGAACGATCAGCACGGCTTCCGCACAGGTCTCACTGGAATATGCAGGGAAGTATTTGATAGCTTGGTATGGCCTGCCCGCCTGCTTTGCTGTCCAAGAGGATCTAACACTAGTAATTGTACCTGGTAGTTGTCATGAGGTTCCACGTCCTCCTGTCCTGTTTACGGTCTACACAATCGGCAGCGGCGGAGTGGCGTTTCAGGCGGAGAACGGAAAGTTTCTCACGATCAGTTCTGATCGGGACCGCCAAGGCAATCGCCTTATCAAGGCCACCGCTGTTCAGCCCGGTCCCAATGAAACGTTCATCCTCGACGGGAATCACTACCAATCGCAAGCCAATCCCACTTGGTATCTACTCATTGGATATGGCGTGCACACGGTCTTCAACCCCCTGAGCGCAGGACCCTTGCTGACAGGCGACCTAGCCAGGGGGAACCTCGATGCAAGCCGGGATTTTTTCAGGCAGGTCCCGGACCTGAAGACGATCCAGACCCAGAAAACTTGCGTCAAGTGTAATCTCTCCCAGGTCATCTTCCCCAAAGCCGCCGACCTGTCCGGGGTTGATTTCAGCGGCGCGAATTTCTCACAGGCGACGCTCGATCAGGCGAATCTGGCCGGGGCTACGCTTTCAAATGTCAACTTCTCGGGCGCCACGCTGGCGGGCGTCGATTTTTCAAACCTCAATCTGACCGGGGCCGTGTTCAGCCAGATGAACCTGACCGGCCAGGTGTTGACCGGGGCGATCCTCGATGGCGCGCACTTCGAGGGCGCCACCCTCACCAATGCCGACTTGACCTATGTCCACGCCTCCGGCGCCATTTTCTCGCAGGCCCATCTGGAAGCGGACCAAGTCCACGGCGTCGCGGCGGCCGCCGTGAACCACGCCTATCTGGCCAATGCCAAGTTCGACGGCGCCAACCTGTCCTATGCGGATTTCTCCTTCGCCATGCTCAACGGCCCCACCGCCACCGTGGCCAACGCGACCCTCACCGGCTCGACGTGGGTCGGCGCCAACCTCAGCGGCCTGGACCTGAGCACCATGGCGACGGCCGTCGGCATCAATCTGGAGAATGCCAATCTGGCCAATACTACTTTGAAAAACGCCAATCTCAGCTACAACCTGTTTGAGGCGCAAGGGACGACGACCGTGGTCGGGGCCAAACTCGACACCACCTACTTGTGCGGCTGCACGCTGGATTCCACCAACCTGACCTGCGCCGATCTGGCCAATGCCTATATCCTTAACGCGCCGCAGACCAATCCGGACGGCAATGGGACGCCGGCCTCCTGCGCGGCCACGGTAATCACCAATGTCAAGACCGATAGCGTGCACACGACCACGCCCCCGGTGACCTGCGACACCACCTGTCCGGACGGCACGCGGGGTCCCTGTGCGAACGATCAGTGGAAATACCGGCAGACCGGCCCGGCGCAATGCTGCGTCGCCCCGAAGGGGGGGCCGCCGTGCCCGCCCCGGAAGCGGGAAGGGGCGCCCTGCACCAAAGATTGCGACTGTCATAGTGCCAGGTGCACAAGCGGCGCCTGTGCGCCGGACTCATCCAACGCCACCCCGGCGCGCCGCTTGCCTTAGTCTTCAAAGAGCATCGGGACGCGTGACCGGGACGCCTCGGCCCGCAAGACCGTGTGACGGACAGGAGGACACCATGGCTGCGACCGCTCCATCGTCCACGCGATCGACAGAGCAGCGGACCTTGCACTTCGATCTCTCTCATCTGCCGGCCGGTGTCGAGCATACGCTCTTCCTGGGCGGCGTCCGCCATACGCTGATTGGACACGACGACGCCTCGCGCGCGCGGCACCGGCGGACGGCTCCGATCTTCAGGCATATTCCCGACGAGCGGCTGACGCACCATGTCAGCCTCAACGTACCAGCAGATGCGTTGCAGACCTTCTACGTCATACACGGCCGGAAATCGAGCGGCCTCCCGCACCTGTCGACCTTCGGCCTGCACGTGCCGAAGGGAGCGGTCCGGCGGCACCACGACAGACATGGGTTCGCGAAAGGATTGCACACGGCCAAAATCCGGCGCCTTGGCTTGCAGGAGAGACGAACGCCGCCCGCGGACGCCGACTCGGCCACGATCACTACAGTGCTTCCGCCCGATCTGGCGGTAGACGACCTGGCCGACTTCCACGATCCGACCGAAGCGGCCAAGTTTGCCGTGTTCCACCATCCGGAAATCCTCTCCCTGGAGGTCGATACGGCCCTGCTCATGCTCGGTAAGATCGAGTCCACACGCTCCTTCGACGATCTCGCCAATACGATCAGCCAAGAAGGCATGCCGGCCCAGCATCCCGACAGCGACTACGAGGGCTGGGCCAACGGCAAATACGTGCTGGATGTGCATGGTCAGAAGATCGAAAACCCGAAGAAACCGGGGACCTATTACTGGTCGTGGGAGTACATGCCGGCTGTGAATACTGCCTTGCGGCCGGTGGTTCAGCAGGCGTTGCGCCTTGTGCGGGATGACAAAGCCATGGATGGCATCAGCTTCATGACCACCTACGGCATTCACGCCGTTGACGGCAATGCTTCCATGCGAGCGGTGTCGGCGACTCCTCAGACGATGGCCGCGCGCGTGCCTGCGTCGGCAGACACGGACATCTTCTCGCTTGATGATCCGGGCTGGAGCCGCGGGTACAAAGTCACGATCGAAACCCAGCAGGGCCGTCACATTTCGTTCAAAACCCACAACAGCTCATTCCTGTATCGCGGCGTGTTTGTGCGCTTTCTCGGTCCGGACAAGCAGAAAATCCCGCTGGCGGACCTCCCCGTCGGGGACCTTCCGCCGCAGACTCCGAACGATACATCATATGACCGGCTTCTCGGCTCCTTGCCGAACCGGCCCAGGTTCCTGGGCATCCCACTCGGCGAGGAAAGCTCGGACCTGTTCACCTTGACGCTCCCGGATCAGGCGTTCTCTATCGAGGTGCTGGTCGGCAGCGCCGGCAGCGACGGATACGATGCGCCGAACTATGCAGGCGTCGAAGCTCCGGGCTCGGTGCAAACGTTCGTCCTGGGTTTTTGCATGCCGGGATTCTTTCTCGCTTTCGGTGTCAGCGTCGCCCAGATCCAAGGCGTCC
The DNA here is from genome assembly GCA_050731295.1 of Nitrospiraceae bacterium. GTDB lineage: Bacteria > Nitrospirota > Nitrospiria > Nitrospirales > Nitrospiraceae > JBOHOS01. Next base: position 3,110 of record JBOHOS010000803.1, read on the forward strand.
TTGCGCCGCTGCTCGGCGCGCTGGCGAATTATCTTCTGCAGTTCGCAGCGTTCCCCACGACCAAGGAGATTCTCAGCCAGGGCGGCAGGGATCCCGACAGCACGCTCGATAAGCCGATGATCAAGCAACTCATGTTCGCGGTGATCCAGGCCTTGCCCCCCATGTTCGTGAAAACGTGGGCGGCCATCACGGCCGCAGTACCGGAGGAAGACGCCGAGAACGCGATCCCGATCGTCGGTACGGTCATTGAAGTCGCAGGCGTTGTCGCCACGCTGACAGAGATGCTGGAAACCGTCGCGACTCTTTCGGAGACCAACAAGGTTGAGAAGCGAACCGTCTGTACGAACATCCCGGTCACGGTCACCATCCATCCTGACCCAAATGATGACGAGTTCCCGGCCGGAGCGCGTCATTACAAGATCACGGCGTACCAGACGGCCAGCTTGTTCACGATCTTTGAAGGCGACCTTCCAAGCCTCAACGTCTCGACCGTCGAGCGCACCTTCACGGTCGCATCGGGCGGGCAGATCAAGATCGAGGTCCAGTTCACGGATCCGGAGTCGGGTTGGATCGGCGGACGGGGCGAGTCGGATTGGATATCCAACGTGCTCCCTCCAGGTCAAGACACGCTCGGAATCGAATTTACTATTACCGAGAACGTGGTCCCGCTCAACGAGCAAACCCCTTATCAACACGTACAAAAGTTGTCGATCCGCGGGCGCACGCATGTGTGG
>JBOHOS010000804.1:0-2140 GCA_050731295.1 Nitrospiraceae bacterium
GATGAACCAACCCATTGTGTTTCGCATGGGAGCCTCCTTCCGTTGATCATTGGGCTGATCACGGCATGATCTGCTTCAGGACAGATGCGGCTCCTTCAGGCGTCTCTCCAGCACGGTCAGCTTCCTCATGGTTCCGAATGGTCCGATCATCGACAATGTCACTCATCTCCGAGCGACCGCACCGGAAGTGAAATTCTTGTCGAGGTAGTAGCCAATCGTTCCTCGTATCAGCCTGCTTCGGTTTTCGCCGTCGGTTTTTATCCGCCGGTCTGTATCCACCTGGTCCCGAAAGCCATGGCTTACGCAACCAACCCGGCTTCAGGAAAACTTCGTCATGCGACTCTGCAGCCGAAGGACACGCCTTCCGATGAAGATGAACGTTTGATGAAAGCGTGAGGCAGTGTCGTAATGAAGGAGATCGCGCCGAGCAGACAGAAAAGAAAGGCCGCGCGTTCGTGGCCGTAAAGCCTGTTGTGGCAGCCTCTGCGGTAGAATGGGCTTGTTCACCGCGTTTAGCGACTGACGTGCGCCCCGCTCATGAAATGATAGGGACGATAGCCGGCGCCATAATAAGGATAGCTTCCCCCACTAGGATACGGCCGGACCCTCATGCTCGTGGCATCCCACACCGTCATGTCTCGAATGGCCAGCACTGGGTATTTATACTCGCTCTCGCCTAATGCCCCCCGAGCGGACGGCTGAACTTCCCCGATGATCGTGACCGGCGTGCCTTCTCTGAGAACCGCCGGATCGACGATGTCCTTCCCGCCATCGAAGGCGATGAATCGCCCTTTTGATTGCGGTCGTTCGCTGGTTGGCATCAAGTCATCGTTTAACGGAAGCTGAAGCACCTCGATACGGGTTTTGTCTTCCAAGCGCGTCGCCGACAGGACCTCTCCGCCCAACACGACCAACTCGCCCCGATGTTTGGCGGCGGACGTCTGGAGCTCATCGAACGTCACGTTGCGATTCACCTGGCCCCGGAGATTGTCCGGTATGACCTGGTACCGATTGCAGGCCGCTGCGAATATGAGAGGCATCATTGCACCGATGATGAAGACCCGTTTCCATTTCATCGGACCCTCCTTCGAGTCTTTGAGAGACTCGATCCCTATCTTCTTACAATAATCTTCTTACAATAACAGACGATTTGCCGGGAGGCTGTCGGCGGCGAGGAAAGCTTTTGCCAGCCACGCCAGAAAGAGAGTTTCGGTCAATAGAAGTACCCATAGCGGTAAGGATATCCCCACCAGTACGGATAGCCCCAATAAGGCCGGTAATAGGTATAGTCTCGCTCCCATCGCTCTTTATCCCACACCGTCAGGTCGGCGATTCTGAGCCTGGGCACTTCCTGCTCTGTTTCACCGATTGTGATTCTCGTTTTGCCCACCACCTCGCCGACCACCGTCACGGGAGTGCCTTGTTTAACGACTGCCGGATCGACCGAATCCTTTCCCATTTCCTTTCCGCGGTCCACTGCGACGAACCGCCCGTTGGATTTGGCCCGCTCGTTGGCAGGCATCAGGTCATCCGTCAGCGGAAGCTGCAGCACTTCGATGCGGGTCTTGTCCTCCAAGCGCTCCGACGAGAGAACCTGTCCTCCCATGACCACGAATTGTCCTTTATAGGTCGTCGGCGATTCTTTAATCTCTTCGAACTTCGCCTCTCGATTGACCTGCTTCTCCAACCGATCCGGGATAACGTCATAGCGGCTGCAACCCGTCATGACCGTGAGAGACACGACAAGCCATACCATCTGTTTCATGACGCGCTCCTTTCGTATACCTTCGCCCTACTGTTGTCAGCCCCAACTCTCCAGCCGCTCACCCGGCACGGTCTCCACCCGGGTCCGGCGGGCCGATCTTCTTGTCTTGATTTCGCGCCCTCTGCACCTGAAGATCGTTGATCACATTCGTGACCCCCTCCACTGGGAAGACGGCATATTCGGCGCGCAATCGCTCAAAGTATGAATCGACGATTCCCGTCAACAAGACTGCGCCGTCCGTGACGGAGACGCGAACTTGATAGGCATCCACATACGGAGTCAGGGCCAGGGCGGTTCTGGCGCGTTCGGCGAGATCCTCATCGTTCAACGGCTGTTTCATACGAACCTGGAGCAGGTTCCTGACTCGTGCCACAC
>JBOHOS010000805.1:0-5837 GCA_050731295.1 Nitrospiraceae bacterium
GTCCCTGCAATGCATCACCGACCGAAAACAGGCGGAGGAAGCGCTGCGGGAACAGTTGCGCTTGGCGACGTTCAACGCCGAACTGGGGGTGGTGCTGACTCGAAGCCGGACGCTCCATGACATGCTCGGCCTCTGCACGGAAGCCATGGTGCATCATCTCGAGGGGGGATTCGTCCGCATTTGGCTGGTCAATCCGCACGAGGCCGTCCTGGAGTTGCAGGCCAGCTCGGGTTCGAGCTTAGCCACGGGCGATGCCTCGAGGCGGGTGCCCATCGACCACGTCGATATTGCCAAGAGCCGCCGGCCGCATATGACCAACGATGTCATTGATGATCGCCGGATCATTGGCGGCGACTGGGCAAATCGAGCCGGCATGATCGCCTTCGCGGGCTATCCGCTCATCGTCGAAGGTCGGCTGATCGGGGTGGTGGAGATGTTTGCTCGCCGGCCCATGACCGGCTATACGACCAAGGCCCTGGAGGCCGCCGCGAACGCCATGGCGGGCGGCATCGAACGGAAACAGGCGGAAGAAGCGCTCGCGCGGCTCAGTCATCAACACGAACTGATTCTCAACTCGGCCGGTGATGGAATTTACGGCCTCGATGCTCAGGGACATACCGCCTTTGTGAATGAAGCCGCCGCCCGCATGCTGGGGTGGAGCGCCGATGAGCTGATCGGCTTCCCCATGCATCCCCTGCTTCATCATTCAAGAGCGGACGGGTCGCCCTATCCGCAAGAACAGTGCCCTGTGTACGCCGCTTTCCGAGACGGTGTCGTGCATTCCGTCTATAACGAAGTGTTCTGGAGAAAAGACGGTACGAGTTTTCCGGTGGAATACGTCAGCACGCCGATTCGCGAGCACGGCAGGCTGACCGGCGCAGTCATCGTGTTCAAGGACATCACGGACCGTCAGCGAACGGAAGAAGCGTTGCGCGAGAGTGAAGAGCGATTTTGTCAGGTCACCGAGAATATCCGGGAGGTGTTCTGGCTGAGTGATGTCTCCAAAGAATGCTTGCTGTATGTCAGCCCGGCGTACGAAGAAATCTGGGGCCGGACGTGCGCCAGTCTGTATCTCTCGCCGCGTTCCTGGCTGGATGCGATCCATCCGGACGACCGAGATCGCGTGCGTGATGCGGCGCTGAGCAAGCAAGCCGGCGGGCAGTACAACGAAGAATACCGCCTCATCCGGCCGGATGGCTCCGTCCGGTGGATTCGAGACCGGGCATTTCCCGTCCGCGACGATGCCGGCGAGGTCTACCGCATCGCCGGGATTGCCGAAGACATCACCCAGCAGAAACAGGACCGCGACCCGGGGCACTCGCCGGAGTGAGGCCGGTGCGGTGGCGTCATTCGTTATGACACTGTGGCAAGCCGTGGATATACAAGAAAGCTGGCATCCGTGAGTGTCGCAATCCCACAGCAATGGAATCGGCGACCCGTCATGCGGTGGGGCGCGCTCCTCATGATGCTGTGGGTATTCGTCACCGTCCCGCCGGATTCCACTGACGCTCATGAAATCGCCGTTCTGAAATCGGCCGACATTGCCGCCTACAACCAAGCCGTGGCCGGCCTAAAAGCCGAATTGCCGGACTCAAGCACCATCACCGAATACGACATGCAGGGGGACGTATCGAGGGGCCGAAAGCTCGCACGGAAGATTCGAGCGTCGGACGCGAGCGTGGTCATCACGGTCGGTTTGAAAGCCGCCTTGGTCGCCAAGCTGGAAATCGTGGACGTGCCCATCATCTATTGCATGGTCCTCGATCCGGCCAAGTATGACCTGCATGCGCCCAACATGACCGGCATCAGCTTGCAGGTTCCCATCGCGCGGCAGTTCGGCACCATGCAGCTGGTCTTGCCGAATCTGAAGAAGATCGGGGTCGTCTATGATCCGGAGAAGACCGGTCCGTTCGTAGAGGATGCGCGGCAGGTGGCGAAAGGATTGGGCTTCGAGCTGGTCGAGCGCCAGGTCTCGTCGGAAAAGGAATTGCCCGCCGCGTTGCGGGCGATCGTGTCGAAGGTGGACGCGTTCTGGCTGATCCCGGACAGCACGATATTGACCGAAGAATCGCTCCGATTCGTGCTGTCGACGGCGCTCGATCGCAACGTTCCCGTCATCGGCTTCTCGTCGGAATTCGTCCGCAATGGCGCGCTCGTCGGACTGTCCGTGAATTCCGAGGATATCGGCAAACAGGCGGGGGCGATGGCCCGAAGAATTCTCAAAGGACAAAATGCCGCTCCGCCGGCGACGGTTCCGCCGGATCGCGTGCGGTTTGCGCTCAATCTCAAGACCGCGAAGTTCCTGGGACTCGAGCTCCCGTCGGAGGTCGTCGGTCGCGCCGACGAAGTGTACTAGGATGCCATCCGGTCTTATGTGTGGACTATATGCGGCCGTGGTCGGGAAGGGCGCGTCCCCGGGAAGGAGCGCGTCCATGGGCGAAGAGCCTGTCTTGGTAGGCTCGGGGTGGGTTGGCTGAGATAGCGCTTGGGGCTGGGCGGGTGAAATGCGGCCTTTTGAGCATTATTTGGTTCCATCGATCGGGTCCGTTCACGATGTACCTCGCTCAGCGGACCAGCAGATCGCGATTCTGTCTGAACCAGTGAGGCTTTCATGAAAGCCAGAACAACGCGCAGCCCGGCCGGCCGGTTTATGAGCCTTAAGACCAAATTCGTGGTCTTCATCAGCTTGATCATCGTTTCCGTCTGCTCCGGCTTGAGCTGGTACTTCATCGAGCAGCAAACGCAATCCCTGACGCATGCGTTGACGGAGACCGGAATCTTGTTGGCAAAAAATCTGGCGCACAACGGTCGATTCGCGTCCATCACGGAAGACACGGTCGACTTGCAACAGTTCATCGACGGCGTAATGGAAGACGACGAGGTGGTCTATGCCGTGATTACGAAGCCGGATGGCAAACGGCTGGCCGCAAAGAGCAGGGGGCAGTTGGTTGACGGCGGGAGTCTGCGCCGGCTGCCAGAGGCGCCGTTGTATCCGGATGCGTCCTTCGCCATGGCGCGGGTATCGGGCGATTCCGCGGACCCGTTCGTGATCCAGTTTCATCCTGTCGGTCCCGTCTCCGAGACGATCTATGATTTCTCGGTTCCGATCATCAGGCGGCCACCATCATCGTCCGACGTTCCGTTCCCGTTCTCGCTGGAAACCGAGCAGGAGCGGCAGAATGGAAGGCTGGCGGCGACGCCCGTTCCGAAAGTCGTCAGCGTGGTCCAGATCGGCTTGACGGCGGCCAAACGGCAGCAGGCGCTCAATGCCGCCGTGAAAAAAGTTCTGCTGATCACGGTCTTCTTTATCCTGCTCGGGATCGGCGCCACCGGGGTACTCGCCGATCGCATCATCAATCCCGTCAAAGGACTGGCCCTGGTTGCGAAACGGGTCGCGGAAGGGGATCTGACGGCTTCCGCTGAACCGACTACCAATGATGAGGTAGGGGAACTGACAGAGATCTTCAATCAAATGACCCGTTCGCTTCAGGAGCGGGACGAGGCCATCTCCTCTCAAATCGAGACGATCACCAGACAGGTCACGCAGCTCACGACGTTAAATCAGGCGGGGTCGGCGATCACCTCCATGCTCGATGTGGATAAGCTGCTCGCCAGCGTACTCCGACTCCTGCATGAGAATCTGGGGTACCGACGGATTTTGATCATGCTGTACGACCCGTATCGAGGCGTCGCGTATGGGACGCGGGTCGCAGGAGTGCCTGAAGAGATCGAGCGAGCGGGACGGGACCTGGAATTGCCGGTTCAGGATGACGGCAGCCTGAAGGCGGACCTGCTCATCCACGGCCGGGCGCTTCTGGTTCCATCGCTCCAACGGGTAGAAGCTCGCGTGCACCCCATTCTGTATGACGTGGCGAGCCAGTTGGGCGTGACGTGTTTTATCGGCGCGCCGCTGAAGAGCACCCAACGTATTTTGGGCTTCATAGCCGCCGAACGTGGCGAGCAGCCGTGCACACAGGAGGACCTGGATTTGCTGGTCACGCTGGCCAGCCAGATCGCGGTCGCCATCGATAACGCGCAAGCCTACCGTGAATTGCAGCAGCTCACGCAGACCCTGGAGCGGCGGGTTCAGGACCGGACACAGGAGCTGGTCACCGCCAATGAAAAACTTCAGGAGCTGGACCGGTTGAAATCAGCCTTTGTGTCCATTGTGTCGCATGAACTGCGCACGCCGATGACGTCGATCAAAGGATACGTGGAGAATATGCTGGACGGGCTGACAGGCGGACTTACTCAGAAGCAATCCTATTATCTGAGCCGAGTCAAATTTAACATCGAGCGGCTGACGCGGATGATCAACGACCTCCTCGATCTCTCGCGCATCGAGGCCGGGCGAGTCGAGTTGGTTGTCACGGTCATTCCTGTGGAAGATCTGCTGGCGGAGATCATGGAGTCGCTGCAGCCCGTGGCCCAGGCAAAAGGGGTCACGCTGCGCGCAGAATTCGGTGGAGAACCGGCCGCCCTGCAAGCCGATCGAGACAAGTTGCATCAGATTCTCACAAATCTTGTTCAAAATGCGGTGAAGTTTACGCCGAAGGGCGGTGAGGTCCGGCTCGAGGTACAGGTGCCGGCGGAGCGGTTTGTACAGTTCTGTATCGCCGATACGGGGTGCGGCATTGCGTCTCATGAACTTTCCAAGGTGTTCGAGCGATTCTACCGGGGGGGGACCGCCCGAGCGGATCAGCGGGGCGCCGGGTTGGGACTGGCCATAACGAAAAGTCTGGTGGAACTGCATGGCGGGAGAATTTGGGTGGAAAGCGTCCTGGGTCAGGGCAGCCGGTTCTTTTTCATCATTCCGATGGATCTCCCTGCACGACCGACCCCCGAAAGCCGGTAGGACGTGGAGGCTTCTCTTTCAGGGCTAGGATCTCATCCAAAGATCAACAACCTTCATCCCCGTCACTGTATCGGACTGGATAACTCGCCGTATTCAATTCGATACGGCAATGATGGACGCGTAGCCGTTTTTACCAGTATTCCCATGGGTGAGCCTGATTTCTTCTTGAGCGTCAATGGGTTCGAGTCACGCATTATTTAGGCTTCCGAATGGACTGATGGCATGCCCGTTGCTCCCTCATGAGAGGCAAGCCTATCAACAGCCGCCGTCCCGAGGAGGAAACCACTGTGGAAGAAATGGCATGGGGAATGATCGTCGCGGGATGCGTTCTGTTCGGAATGCTGGCGGCATGGATTCTATACGGTCTCCTGCAAATCTTTCCGCGCAAGGAAGCCGCACCCATGGATGACCCCCAACCTCACGAGACTCACGTCCGGAGAGCCACCTAACGGTTTACGCCGCGGTATGCGGCCCCCGCGACCGCAGACGGAGGGTCTATGAACCCCGCCATTGCCGACGAGCTTTCCACGGGAATCCTGGTCGTAGAAGATGAACCCGACATTCGAGAAACGCTCAGCGACATGTTGGAGCACGAAGGGTACCGCGTGCACGCGGTCGGAACCGGAGCGGACGCGGTTCAGCAAGCGTCCCAGTTTCGATATGGAGCGGTGCTGCTGGATATCGGGTTGCCGGATCTCGACGGGCACGCGGTGCTCAAAATCCTGACTGAGATGGATGCCACCCTCCCGGTCATTATTGTGACCGGGCAGGCCACCGAGCAGAATACCGTCGCGCCGTTGACGAAAGGCGCCTTCGCCTACGCGACCAAGCCGTATAACCCGAAAGAAATTAAAGCCGTGCTTCGACGAGCCGTCGGGGTCAGAGCGCTCTCGAAGAAAGCGGAAACGGTCGAGACCGCGCTCAGCGAGAGCGAAGAGCGATTCCGGTCGGTCGTCCAGTCGACCGCGGACGCCATCATCTT
>JBOHOS010000806.1:0-2982 GCA_050731295.1 Nitrospiraceae bacterium
GGTATAGACAATCGGCTGGAGATTCATGGGGAGCCGGGCAACATTCCCTGGGCTGCAAGGGGACCCGTCTCAGGCTCGAAGCGGCGAGCGGTTTGAATTGATGCAGGCAAGTTGGTCGCCGACAGCCAGAGTCGCCGTGGGGATAGCCAGCGCCACGCTCGCTCTCCATGGAACGTCCCGGCGGGACATTCCGGGCGCGGGAGCGGCGCTTTTCGGTGTGGCTCTAGTGACACGCGCATCATCCAATCTTCCAATGAAACGGATTGTCGGGGTCGGAGCAGGCCGCCGGGCCGTCGAGATTAACAAGACAATGAACATTGCCGCCCCGATCGATCAAGTCTTCGAGTTCTGGTCCAATTACAAGGAGTTTCCGCGCTACACCGTGCATGTGCATGACGTACGGGAGAAGGGTGAGGGCCGCTCTCGCTGGACTGTTCTCGGAACGGGAGGACTCGAACTGTCATGGAATGCCGTCATCACGAGTTTCATTCCCAATCAGGAACTGGCGTGGCGAACCGAACCTGATTCTTCTGTTCAGCATGCCGGCATTCTGAAGTTTATGGACAACCAGGACGGCACGACCACCTTGCACATCCGAATGAGCTACAACCCTCCGGCCGGCGCGCTGGGGCATGGGATCGCCACGTTATTCAGGACCGACCCCAAGACGTTGATCGAGGAGGATCTGGTGCGGATCAAAACGGTGCTGGAGAACGGCAAGATTCCGCGCGATGTGCAACAGCCTGGCGCGAGCACGTCGAAAGCTCAACCCATGCTGAAAGCGGAGCAGCTTGAGTAGTAGCGACTCACTTGATCGGGCGAGATCCAGCGGTACTCTTCTAATATAAGAGGAGAATTCGATGACCGTGCACAGGAATGTGGGCGGAACGGATAAAACATTTCGAATCGTCCTGGGCCTGGTTCTCCTCGGCGTCGTGCTCTTTGCGGAAATGAAGCCGATCTGGATGGCGGTGACGCTGGTGGTCTCGGCCATCGCTCTGGTAACCGCCTTTACGGCATTTTGTCCTTTGAATTTCCTACTCGGCATCAATACAAGGAGGACTACGCCTGACGCCGGAGAACGAAACGTTCCTTGAAGCGAGTGACTTCTCTTACGCCCGTCCGGCGGCATTCAACACCCGGCGGTGGCCGGGGCTGAACTTCGGACTTTTGACCGTGATGACGGGACAAGGAGATCGGCGTAGCACCCCTTCAGCCACGCTGCCGGCGAGCAGACGCGAGAGGCCGCGCCGCCCGTGCGTGCCCATTACGATCAGATCGGCGCCGCGCTCCCTCGCAAGCTCGAGCACGAAGTCCGCCGGCGCTCCACCACCGCGGATCACCGACTCTGCCGTCAATCCTTGCGTCCGGATCACATCGGCCAGTTCCGCTATGCGCCGCTCCGTTTCCTTGCGCACTTTTCCACCCTCGGCGACTTCGGCGACGCTGAAATCCAGTCCCACCGATGCCCACTCCAGTACATGCACAATCGTCACCGAGGCCTCGAATCGTTTGGCCATCTGAATCGTGTATTCCAAGGCATCGAGCGAGCAGTCGGAAAAATCGGTCGGCGCAACGATTCGTTTGATTGTGATCGGCGTATCATGCGAGGGCGCAGGCCCGCTCGACCGCACCGTCATCACCGGACACGGCGCGCCTTTCACTACGCGTTCGGCGGTGCTTCCCAAGAGGACGTGCTCCAGGCCCGTGCGCCCCTGCGTGCCGACGATAATCAAATCGACCGCCTCGTTGCGCGCCGTTTCGATCAATTGCTCGCTCGCGATCCCGATCACGTGCGCGTTCGTCGCTTGCACGCCGCATCGCCTGACATTGGCCGCCAGTTCGTCCAAATTCCGGGAGATTTCGTCTCGCAAAGGTTCGAGCAAGAGCGGGTTGGACCATGGGTCGGCATACAGCGCCGACGGATAGATCTCAAATACGTGAATGATCGTGAGTTCTGCGCTATAGGCATGCGCTAAAAAAGCCGCATACGCTTGCGCATGCCTCGCGCCTTGTGAAAAATCGGTGGCAAAGAGAATACGGTGAAGCATGCCGGCACCCTTACGTCCGTTTCTGATTCGAGGCGGACTCGTTATAGGAGAGAATTCATGACCGCTCCTCGCTCGTTTTTGGCTGTGCCCGTCTATTCCGGAAAGAAGGGCACCGGAATCGAACGATCAGACTGACAGGATTCGGTATGCGCACGCGCGACGATGGTTTCTTTCGTTTTCAAGTTCGGGTTATACACCTGGGATTCGACCGTGAAGTCTCCCTCCGGCACGCGGACGGTCTGTCGCTCGCCTTTGGGCAGCCGCCCACTCCAAATCTCCTGCTGGTCGGCCACAATTCTGAGTTCGACGGCTTCCCCTTGCGCTCTAAAGCTGCAGGGAACCTGAGTCGCCTCCGCCGCGCTTCCGGTCAGCACGACGGTCACGACCATGATCCAGAATGAGAGTGGCATTGTGCTTCCTCCTACACTTCATTCCATTTTTGCATCTTGCATTGTTAATTTTGCATTGGTTGCGGTTGCCCGCCGTGCGCCGGAAAGACCGGTATCAGATAGGAGCCGTCGCGGCTATCGATATAGACACGATCAAGCCCGCCTGTTTCCTTCAGCACCGTCACTTTCCACACGACTTTTTTGTCCTTTTCCTGTAGTTCGACCTGCACCGGTTTGCCGGGGACTCTCTCTAACGCCCGCCGAATGGCGTCTTCCAAGGATAGCGTGGCCTGTGCCGCCATCTCGGTGAGTTCTTGTTTTGTGGAGTTGTGGGGGGTCTTCGGTTCATCAGCCGCGCCCCACACCGCCGTGTTTGAAACAGATGCAATGAGTAAAACCAGTATCAGCAATAGAGATGGCATCACATCCTCCCCTGAACGTTTCGGGATGCTGTGGGCGCATTCTGACTTCTAAGAACGAGCACCACGGCATCATAGCCGACATCAGTCGCCCCGCACAGCCTCACTGGTAATCTCAAAGCC
>JBOHOS010000807.1:0-2583 GCA_050731295.1 Nitrospiraceae bacterium
GAGCAGCTCGACCCGCAGCAGGAACGGGTGCCGATCAACCTGTCGCAAGCCAAGGAAATCATCGATATCCTCTCGATGTTGGAAAGCAAGACGAAGGGAAACCTGACGACGGATGAGCAAACCGTCCTGACCGATATGCTCTATGCCTTGCGAATGAAGTACGTGGATCTCGCATCGGCGAAGCAGACGGCCAAATCGTCTTGAGGGTGCGGCCTCAGTCGCCCTTCCTCTGGTCTGTCCCATGCCTTGTCGGCATCATTGGCATTTCATCATCGCCGTTTTCGGATGACAGGATGAGAAGGACCGACTCAAGATGAAGGCTGAGTCACGCGCGCGAACGTTCTTCTCTCTCGGACTGGTGATTCTCATCACAGGATCGGGAGCCGCGTGGATGGTCCGCGGTGGTGGAGACGATGGGCGGCGCGGCGCTGCTTCCGGAGAGCGAACCGCCATGTCTCCCGGCGGCTCTCCCGGCCTGGAAGCCGCCCCGCAAGGTCGGCTCGAGGCCGTGCAATCTTCATCCACACGCGCGCCCGCGAGCCGCGCGCCTCAGACTCCAAACGGGCAGGGCCCTCTTCCGGCAGCATCACTAAGAGACGCCGGATGGGAGTTCCTCCGGTCCGGTGACTATTCGCGGGCGGCGCAGGTCTTGGCCGACGCGAGCCGGCAATTCCCTCAAGACGCCTCCGTGCAGTTGGGATTGGGCATCAGCCACTATCGAATGGCGCGCCATGAGGCTGCGGTGGCCGCGCTGAACCGCGCCCTCTCCCTCAATCCCGACATTCATGACGCGCATGCGCTGCTGGGCGATCTCTACTTCAAGCGCGACGAGTTGGAGGCTTCCGTCCGGCACTACGAGGCCGCCGCCGATCAGGATCCGGCCGATTCCTCCGTGCAAGGCGGACTCTTCGCCGCTCGCCGCGCCGTTCGCGCGGAAGCCGACTTGCAGCGAGTCTGGAGCGCGCATGTCGTGCTGAAATTTGATAGACGCTACCACTCGCTCGCGGATGAGGTGCTCGACCGCCTGGAACGCCTCTCTCGTTTCATCGGGTCTCAACTGGGGTGGACGGCCGAAGAGCCGATGATCGTCATTCTCTATTCGGACCGGGACTTCAAGGAATTGACCGGCAGTCCCGCCTGGGCCGGCGGGCTCTACGATGGTAAGATCCATTTGGCCGGCGGGGCCTTGATGGAACAAAGAACCCGCGTTGGGGCGGTTCTGGCCCATGAGTTTACCCACGCGATGGTTCATCGGCTCAGCGGGGGACATGCTCCGACGTGGTTACAGGAGGGCTTGGCGCTCTATTTTGAGGGCCGGCCGGCGTCCTGGAGCAGCAAGATTCTCGCCCGCCACCGAAACGCGATCATACCGCTCCATGCGCTTCACGGCAGTTTCCTGGGATTGCCTCCAGGGGATGCCGAGTTGGCCTATGCCGAAGGTGATAGCGCGACGCGAGCCATGATCGATCAATACGATTTCGTGAAGATCCGGCAGCTTCTAACCGACCTCGCAGCGAGACCGGATTTTGCGGCGGCGTTTGAAGCCGTCTTCCACCGACCGTACCGTGATTTCGAGACGGCCTGGATACGCGGGTTGACCGGCCGGAGAGCGTGATGCCAGATCTCTTTGACCCCAACGCCGATCGTACGCATCCGACCCCACGGCCGGTCTCGCCCAAAGCGCCGGGCCAGAGAGCCTCCCTCATCTCGCTCCCGACAGCTTCCGCGCTCGATGGTCCCGCGTCTGGGCGGAACCAGCAGGATCCGCCTCGCGCACAAGAGAAGACGGCGGGGGAGGCGGAGCATCGCGGGCCGCATTTGAGACCGGTCTGGATTGTTCTGCTGTTCCTCATTCCGTGTCTCCTCCTCACGGTCTACTATTCGCACTATGCCTTGCCCGGAGGGGCCGAACCGGATTCGCTGCTCCCGAGCGCCGGCTATGCCTTCGTCTTGCTCCTGATCAATCTCGACCTGATCGGGCTCGTCGTCCTCAGCCTGCTGCTGTCCAGAAACCTCATCAAGGCCTATTTCGAGCGGCGGCATCGCCTGTTGGGATCGGGATTTCGCACCAAACTCGTGGCGGCGTTTATCGGCTTTGCCTTGATTCCCACCGTTCTGCTCGCCGTGGCGCTCAGCGGACTGGTGAACAAGTCGGTGGATGTGTGGTTCAACGATCAAATCGAGGCCGTCCTCAAAGACGCCTACGATGTCGCCAGGATGAATCGTGACGGCCACATCACGTTGGCCGTCAACAGCGCGCGCGCCATCGGCCGGGAGATTTTCCGGGAAGACATGATGACCGCCGAGCAGCGTGACCTCATGGTCGCCACCATGTCGCGCAAGCGGGCCGAGCACAACGTCGCCGGCGTAGAGGTCTTCTCTTCGAAGATGGAGACCCTGACCAAAGCGGTGGATGCGAACGTGCCCGCCACGGTCTTGGACCTCCCCGTGGGCCAGCTGGTTTTGCAAGTCTTGAACGGGAACCGGGAATTGACCTTGGTGCAGGAGTCGCAGAACGGCCGGCTGATCCGCGCCGGCGTACCCATTCCATCGAACATGAAACAAGGAATGGTGGCGGGGGTG
>JBOHOS010000808.1:0-2381 GCA_050731295.1 Nitrospiraceae bacterium
TGTTAATCATTGCCCGCGATACGACACATGCTGGACAACTCGCACAACTGATTCAGTCAACTCAGTTCTTCGAGGGACGGTACAAAGACAAAGTCATTCAGGTGGACTCGAGCAAGACCGGCGCGGAAGAAGATGAAATGGTCCAGCGCCTGCTTGCCGTCGAAAGCTCGGACGAGCCGACCGAAATCGTGATTCACGTCAATATGCTCAAGGAAGGCTGGGACGTGACGAATCTCTACACGATCGTGCCCCTCCGAGCGGCGAACGCGCGGACCCTCATTGAGCAATCCATCGGACGTGGCCTACGACTTCCTTATGGCAGGCGTACTGGGGTCAGTACTGTAGATCGGCTGAACATTGTGGCGCATGACCGCTTCCAGGAAATTATTGACGATGCTAATCGGCCCGACTCCGTAGTCCGGCTGACTCAGGTGATCCTTGATCCCGCTACAGATTTCCAGAAAACTAAGACCGTTGTTGCTCAGCCAAAGATTGAGGAACAGATCGTCGCAGCGGAGGTTTTCACCAGCGATGCGGAGCGAAAGATTGCCGAGGCGACTTATCAAGTCATCAAGAAGTATGAGAATCTCCCAGCCTCCAGCTATCTCTTGAAGCCCGAAGTTCAAATAAAGATTGCAGAGGAAGTGAAGGAATATGTCACGCCGACTCAGGGGGCGTTACCCGGCATGGCTGTCGCGCCAAGCATTGCCCAAGTGGTGGCAAGGACAGCTGAACTGGTGGTGCAGCAGACGATTGATATCCCCCGCATTCTGGTTGTGCCGAAGGGCGAGGTGACCACGGGTTTCCACCCTTTTCCCTTGGACTGTTCCAGCATCCACTACCAGCCTGTTGAACGAGATCTTCTGATTCAACACCTTCGGACAAATCAGCAGGAGACGCTGAGCTTCGGTGGAAGTCTGCGGGCAGAACAACGGTTCGAAGATTACGTTGTCCGGGGACTCATTGATTTCGATGATATTTCTTACGATGAGCACGCGGACCTGCTCTACGACCTGGCGGAGCAACTCGTCCGACATCTGCGCTCGTACCTCTCCGAAGAAGATGCGCGCAATGTCTTGATCTACTACCAAAAGCCGCTTGCCGCCTTCGTCCATGCTCAGATGCAGGAACACCAGTGGGAGAAAGCGGTTGGTTACGATGTGCAGGTGAGCAAGGGGTTCACCAAACTTAGGAAGCCTGCATATACCACGAAAGACGGCGAACCCGTCCATGGTTTTCGAGAAACCTTTGAGGACAAGAGTCGCATCCCACAGGTTCTCTTTGGAGGCTTTCAGCGGTGTCTCTTTAAGGAGCAGAAGTTTCAGTCTGATTCAGAGAGGAAGCTGTCGGTGATTCTGGACAGGGATGCACAAAAGTGGTTCAAGCCGGCACAGGGGCAGTTTCAGATTTCCTACAAGGCGGCTGTGGACCACCGTGAATACGTGCCCGACTTTGTGGCTGAAACCACGGACTGCATCTACATGCTGGAGCCCAAAGCTCGAAACGAAATGACGAGTTCTGAAGTCCTTGCCAAGAAAGAGGCGGCTGTCGCCTGGTGTAGCCGTGCGACCACACATGCCCTGAGCAACGGCGGCAAGTCCTGGAAGTACGTCCTCATCCCACATGATGCTATTGCCGAGAATATGACCCTTGCCGGGCTGGTCAGGCAGTTTGTAACGGCTGGCTGAGGAACTTCGGTCTTGGCATCTGGGGACCAATACCTAGAAACTGTCAGGGGATCAGCCGGTTTGCAACCTCATTCAGTGGCATGTGATTCCGACACCACCGAATCCATAGAGGAGGAGACCTGTGGTTGAGCCCGGTGTAGTTCCCGCTCCTAATTTCGAAGGGAGGCCGTTGACCCGTGAAGAGTACTACGCGCTGACTCCAGAGAGATTAGAGCTTCTCGATGGCTTCCTTTGCGGCGGCCCCGAAGACCACAAAGACCGGTTGAGTCTGCTGAGGGCTCTGGTTATCAATGAAGGGCTACTGGCCCTTGTGCGGTTGGCCTCGCCAGACATGTGGCGCGAAGCGTTACGACGCGCTTATGGGCTTGAAGCCTGAGTCTGTGGTGAGAGCCGGTTAGGGATCTGCAATGGTCAAGATCGCGACGGCAGCCGTGGCTCGCTGAAGCCGGTCTCTTGCATGTTTCATCATGATCAAGACATTTCATGATTGTGAGCCTGCTTGCGCCATCTTTTCACCGGGTGTTAAGATGCTTTATTCTTCGTAACGGAGAGTTGTTATGCCGAATGTCACATTGCTTGTTTCTCCGACGTGCGGGGCGTGTCCTTCTGCCAAAAGCCTCTTTAAAGAACTGCGTGTAAAGTACAGCTTCAGCTATCGGGAAGTCGACATCAATTCGCCGGATGGGCAGGAGC
>JBOHOS010000809.1:0-2031 GCA_050731295.1 Nitrospiraceae bacterium
CGGCTATGCGGGTGTTGGGGCTGGGCGATGCAGCCCTGTTGATCGCAATACTGTTAACCTATACGACATTCGGAACGCTCGATGTCACCGAATTGTTTCAGAGTGTGAAGGACCCGTCCACTGCCCCCGTTCTGTGGAAGGGAACGTGGGGGGAGATGAATGCGATCACCGCCATCACGATGGTGCTGGTCGTCACGATCATGACCAAGTCGGCCCAGTTTCCTTTCCACGTATGGCTTCCCGGCACGATCGAGGCGCCGACGCCCGTGTCCGCCATGCTTCATGCGGGGATTGTCAACGCCGGGGGATTCCTCGTCAACCGCCTGGCGCCTCTGTACGGCATGGCTCCCACGACGCTCTATCTCCTCTTTGTCGTCGGGTCGCTCACCGCCTTAATCGGGGCCACGACGATGCTGACTCAGCCCAGCATCAAGCGCACGCTTGTCTATTCCACCATGGGACAGATGGGCTATATGGTCATGGAGTGCGGCCTTGGAGCGTTCGCCCTCGCCATCTTCCACCTCTGCGCCCACGGCTTGTTCAAGGCCACCTTGTTTCTTAACTCGGGGACAAACATCCATAGGGCTAGAGTAGACTTCAAGCTTCCGGGCCATCACTCCATCCGAGAAAGAGCCGGCTTTTCTTTCATCGCATGGGCCACCGGGCTCGTCATCACGCTCTTGCTGCCCCTCGTCATTGTGCTCATGGCTCACGGCGTGGTGAACATCCCGCTCTTCGAGGCGCAAGGCACGGTCATTTTTCTGTTCTTTGCATGGGTCACCTCGGCCCAAGCGATCTTTAGTCTCTATCGCCTTGAGGCCGTCGCGTCGTGGAAGGTGTCCGCCACCATGGTGGTGACGTTGAGCTTCATCGGGCTGACGTACTTGTGGACCGGTGAGTCTTTCACCCATTTCCTCTATCCGACGCCCGGTCAGGCCGCCGCGTACTTTCAGGCGGCAGCCTGGCACCAGGGCCTGTTCGATGCGTTCGTAGCTCTCTCAGCGCTCCTCATCGTCGCAGTGTGGGTCATCTTGTATGGCAAGGCCCACGGCATGCGACTGTTACTCCCTAACTGGCTCGCTACGATCTACACCCGAGTCTACGTCGCGTTTCTGAGCGGCCTCTATGTGGAAGATGTCCTCCAGGCCCTCGCTCGCGCTCCGAAGACGGGAAAGAAGGCGTCTCGGCGCCTTCGGGGCAGGTGGGTGAACTAGGGAAGGAGCGCGTCCTACGGGCTAGGAGCTGTCTTAGCCAGCTCGGGGCTGGGCGGGTGAGATAAACGCTTGGGTGGGTTGGTGAAAAACGACCATCTGTGAAGGACGATGATGGTGATGACGGCGCCAGACCCTCAGAAATTCACCGACGCGCAGCGGATGGAGCTGCGGTCCTACGTCGAGTTGGCCGGCGAGGTCATCTCGCAATATTGGCCGATGCGGACTTTCATCCATCACAACCCGCTCCACGGGTTGGAGTCATTACCGTTCGGTCAAGCCGTGCAGCGTGGCGCATTCTTGTTCGGCGGAAGGGGGTACCTCGACAACGACACCTTCCGCAGCTACGTAAAGATGGGACGCATCGGCACGGAAGATCTACGAACCGCTCTTGAGCCGCTCGCGATCGATAAAGCGGTCGCCTTCGCCGGACGGACCATATCCCACCTCGACGTCCTCTGCGCCTCCATGATCCATGGCATCACGGAACCGCGCCCGCACGGCCGCCATGCCGTCCACGATGACAACGCGAGTGCATGGCGCAGCATTGCGCCCTGGCTCCAAACGACCGTGGGCATCCAGGACATGGTCTCTCGCGCGCCGCTCACGTCGTGGCCCTCTCTCGAGCTGCCGTCCCGCGAAACGCTCGGTACTTGGTGCGATCGGACCGTCGGGACACCGATCGTCGAGACCATCAATCGGGAGATGGTGAAGTGGTGCAGTGTGTTCTTGGATGAAGGGGAAGCGAGCTGGTCCATGCCACACCGTGACCAGACATTCTACCGAGCATGGAAATCCGTCGTTCAGCACGACATGACCC
>JBOHOS010000810.1:0-1338 GCA_050731295.1 Nitrospiraceae bacterium
ATAGCGGGCATCCGGATATGACATCTATGACTCCTTTTCTGGGAAAGGGAAAAGAGGACCTTCTCAATTTCTGCAAGTGGCGGCTCATTTCATGTGACAAGAACCCAGAATGTCCCCTAGTCTCTCCCTGGACTTGATTCGCCGCACGGCAACGCTCAGCGAGGTTGACGGACCATCGGAAAGATGGGCGGCGCCTCATCAACTTGGATCGTTCCGACCACTTCTAATCCGTGTCGTTGGTAGAGCGGAATGTTCGCGGGATTCGTCGACTCCAGATAAGCGATTCGTCCCTCACGATCAATGCGCTCCACAGCGTGACGTAAGAGTGCCGACCCGTACCCACATCCGCGCTGTAATCTCTTGTGCTAAATTCCCCAGTCGGACATGCCTTGCCGGTTACCTTCCCTATGCCTGTTGCGGCAATCACTGCCGCTGCTTTTTCATCAGCATTTTGCTCCATAGGCATTTTGTCATGAATCGAATCATCAACAGGAATCCCATACTCCAAGATCGAGGTCAATACTGGTCGAGGCAGATTTGCAAACCACATGTCTGCATACTTATCTTGCTTGCTCCCGTAAAATAGCGGTTCAGGTAATCCAATGCATTGATCACTATGAGCAATTTCATGTAGCAACCAAAATATGGGATGTTGTTTGGATCCTCAGTGCGAACGACCCCAATCACTTCGGTCGGAAATAGATCTTATTACAACCGCTAGGAAGCGGTAGAGGACCTGTCCCTTCAAAAGATATTTGCCAAGTCGATACGTAGCTCTATGCTGATGGCGCCACACCCATTAAAGAGTGATTCCGTTTTAATTTGATTGGGTTGAGTTGTAGATCCAAGGCCTCTGAATACGAACGAGGCTAGTTCGGTCCGTATGTAAAAAGCAAAGGGAGAATAGAGTTCAAATCCCAAGTCCAGAACGATACTCGTCTCAAGTTGCGCACGAATACGACTTCCCTTATTTTCTTCGGTGAGACCTTCTTCCAGCCTTGGACCTGCGTTAGCGCGCAAGCCAGCGAACCAAAGTCGTGATGTCGGGACGTACCAGTACCCTACGGACACTGGATAGATTGAAGTACGTATTCAAGGCAGGAACGCAGCTCCCACCCCTATGTAATTGGGAAACCAACCTATGGACGACCGGATGTAGCCTAGTTCAAATGTGCCGATATCAAAATCATACTTGGCTTCGTTCAGAGGGACGGGAAAGATGTGGGTCCACTTTTCGCAGGTCTCTCTTCAGCCTTGGTTGTTCCCCGCTGAAAGCCCTATCGATACCCTGCAATTAATGCCGGAGGCCTTAATGCTGGACAACGGACCGGAATTCGC
>JBOHOS010000811.1:0-15813 GCA_050731295.1 Nitrospiraceae bacterium
ATGTAGTGGTGTTTTTACCTAATTTCGTCTGTGGGCATCTATGCTGCTTAAGAATGAACTGGTGCTCGAAAGATAATTGGACCTCGGTCCTATGGACAAACCGGCCAGAAGGGTGAAGGAGGGCACAAGGAAGAAAGTGGGAGCGGTTAGTTGCTAGGAAACAGAACAAAGAAGCGGAGAATTGGCGAAACAGGTTTCTTCTTTCTATTTTGGATGAATTTACGCTTATTGCCATGCGGCCAGGATGCATGCCTGAGAACGCGATTGCATTACCCAGACTGCACTTGCGGTTCGCTGTCGAGAAGGTGCCAAGTCACCACAGCATCCGTTCCGCAATTCACCGGAGAACGGGCATGACGGACCATACATCAGGCTGAAATCTATCCCAGATGCAATACGTCGGCATTAACTCCCCGCCGTGGACTTGAGACTGATGTGTCCATTGGCGCAGGATGCCTTGCCTGTCGAAGGTGAGCACATATTCATCACACCATGATCCCCTCGTGGACCACGTATCCAGACCGCCCGGAGCAATTTCATACACTTGATAGACCCATATCGGCGTACCCGCCATGGTAGACGTGGTGAACTCCGGCGACCCAAGTCGTTGCCGAACCTCTTCTTGTGTCGCGCGATTCTGGGCCGATTGCAAATAGCGGGTTTCGTCAGGCAAAAAGAGCGCGCATCCCATGGGCAGGAGGAGCACGCTCACGAACGCGAAGTGAACGAGATGTTTCATCTTCCTGGAATAGCCTGATAAAAGCCGTTGGCCCGCACCAGTGCGACGGGTGTTTCGAACAGGGTGGTGAGGTTTTCACCGGTGAGGATTTGTTCTTTCTGGCCGTCCGCGATCACTTTACCGTCTTTCAACAGCACGACGCGCGAGACCTCCGGTGGAATCTCATGGATATGATGGGTGACCAGAATGATGGTCTTTCCCTCTCTGATGAGGTTGCGAACGATGTCGAGGTACTGAAAGCACGCGTTCAAGTCCAGTCCGCTGGTCGGCTCATCCAGCACCAATGTGCTGGGATCGTGGATCAGTGCCCGCCCCAGGAGAAAGCGGCGTTGCTCGCCGGTGGACAGGTCGGAAAACATCCGGTCTCTGAGATGTGCCACTCCCAATTCACCCATGACTGTATTGGCTCGTTTCAGATGTTCGTCGCTGAACCGGTGGTGCGCATAGATATCGATGCTCGAGTAGTAGCCCGACAACATGATACCGATCCCTCGGGCAGCACCGAGATAGTGATGCTGCAAATCATGGGAGATCATGCCGAGTTGCGCGCGAAGTTCCCACACATTCCAGCGTTCTTGTCCAAAGAGCCTCACGTAACTGCCTTCTTGCTGCACCGGATACAGTTCTCGGGAAAGCACCTTCAGCAGCGTGGACTTGCCGGCACCATTAGGCCCGAGGATGGCGGTATGACAGCCGGCCGGGATGTCGAGGGACAGACCGGCGAACACGCGGGTGTCGCCCCGGTATACCGTGGCATTCCTCATCTCGATAATTCGCGGCACGGGGTCGGGGGAGGCTGCCGCGTTGTTAACGTCAGCTTCAATCACGGGTTCTGCATATCCGGCGACTCCGACGAATACGCGCGCGCCGGAATACAATACTCCGGGAAGGCCTCGCCACCGTGAAAATAGGTGTTATGCGTCCACCGGCGGAGAATCGTCTGGGGGTCAAAGTGAAGGACGTACTCGTCGCACCAGGTCCCCGGCACAGTCACTCGCCAGTCCCCGGGTTGCCAGGTCCAGAGCTGATACACCCAACGCGATTCTCCCGACGGAGAAGTGGACGTTGTCTTCGGCGGACCGAGTTGCTGCTTGACCTCTTCCTGGCCGGCGCGGTCCTGAGCTGCCTGAAGATAGAGCGTTTCCTTCGGTTGGACCATAGAACAGCCGGTGATCATCAGCGTGAGGCATATCCAGATGAGCCGGTGGAGCATCCTCATGTTTCACCGTTATGGAGCCGAGCAAACGCCCGTCAGGCAAGGAATGTCGAATGGTTAGCGCATGACAACGGATCGCCGTAGAAACGCCGGTGAGGTCTCGCCATTTCCGCAGGCAGCCGGCGACGGAGGCGGAGAAGTCCTAGCGCGTAAACATGAGCGGGATGGACGCGCCGGTCATCAGATCATGAGCGGTTCCCGTTAAATTTCGACCATCAGGTGAGACGGCCAAGGCCGCTTGCCCCGTCGTTTGCATGGCCGACATGTACGTCAATTCCACGTCTCGTCCCGTGAGGGTTCCTTGACCCACCGCCGTCACTCCCAGGAGTGGATTCATCTCCTGCACCGTCACATGATTGCCATTCTGATGAATGATCCATGACACACCTGTTCGGTCATGCCAGGTGCCCGTCAGGTTGATCTGGCGAGATTTCGATACCGCGACTTCCTCGTCCTGCTCCTCCTGAACCGGGCTTGCCTCAGCCCGTTTGACGGCTTCCTCCATCTTGCGGAGTTTGGCTTCAAGCTCCGCCTGACGTCTTTCCATTTCATCATGGTTCAGGCTCTTGACCGCCTGCTCTTGCACAAGCGAAGCAGGTGGATCGCGATCGGCACCTTGGGACGGCGGCGGAAGGGCGGTCGCACGAGGCATGGGATCGTCGGACTGCGGAGCCTCGCCATGCTTGCCGAACTTGACGGAACCGATGCCGCCCAGGCCGATCTCTTCAATCGTTCTGCCGGAATAGAGATTGTAGCCGACCAAGACGACAAGAAGGCCGGCGGCGACGGTCCAGAAAATCTGCTTGGCCTTGCCTTCTCCTGATGATCCTCCGTCGGTGCCCACTCTTCCCGCTCCTCCGGTACGAACGGACAAACGAATCGGCATCTTGCTTGAACGCTGGGCGCATATCTTTATCGCGGCCAGCACCTCGCAGCGCGTCGGACAGGGGTCGGGAGAAGATTATCGCTAACCTAAGATTTAATGTCTACTTCTTTAACGTGGGGTTGGAACGGTTCGGAGCGACGGTACACAGGCTGTCCGCGCGTGCTAGTCGATGATCTCGACTTTAATCCGCAACTCCTTCAATTGATCCGAACTCACCGGTGAAGGAGCCTCGGTCATTAGGCATTGAGCCTTTTGCGTCTTCGGGAAGGCGATCACGTCGCGAATGGAGTCGGCGCCGCCGAGGAGCATGATCAGGCGATCGAGGCCGAACGCGATACCGCCGTGGGGTGGAGCGCCGTATTCCAGCGCTTCGAGCAGGAATCCGAACTTCTCTTCCGCCTGCTGTGCGTTGATTCCCAGCAGGTCCAGAATCTTCAATTGGATCTCACGGCGATGGTTACGGATGCTGCCGCCGCCGACCTCGTTCCCATTCAGCACCATGTCATACGCCTTGGCGCGCGCCTTTAACGGCTCTGCATCGAGAAGTGCGATGTCGTCGTCCATCGGCGCCGCAAACGGATTGTGCATGAAAATGTATCGCTTCGCTTCGGCGTCGTAATCGAGCAAGGGAAAGTCAATCACCCAGAGCGGCTTCCAGGCTGTCTTATCAATGAGGCCCAGTTCCTCTCCCAGCAACAAACGCAACCGCCCCAGCACATCGTGCACCACGTTCGGTTGATCGGCGACAAACAGCAGCAGGTCGCCGACTGCAGCGCCCGGCACTGCCGCAAGGAGGGCGCGGGAATCGAGAAATTTGGCGATGACCGATTCAAGTTGGCCGTCTCCGACTATTTTGACCCAGGCCAGCCCCTTGGCGCCGAACGTCTTGGCCGTTTCGCCAAGCGCATCAATCCGGCTCCGGGCAATCGTCGCGCCTCCCTTCACGACAATCGCTTTGACCATGCCGCCCTTGGCAAGCGTCTCGCGAAAGACTTTAAATTCCGTCTTGGCCGCAAAGTCACGCAAATCATGGAGCGGCATTCCAAACCGAAGGTCAGGCTTATCCGATCCGTAACGCCCGACCGCTTCGGCGTAGGTCATGCGGGGGAACGGCGTGTCCAACTCGATCCCCCCCGCGTCTCGGAAGACCGAGCTGATCATCCGCTCCATCACGGCCATGACCTGTTCGCGATCGACGAAGGACATTTCGAGGTCGATCTGGGTGAATTCCGGTTGACGATCAAACCGCAGATCTTCATCCCGAAAACACCGAGCAATCTGATAGTAGCGATCGACACCGCTGATCATCAGAATCTGCTTGAACAATTGAGGGGACTGGGGCAAGGCAAAGAACGTCCCCGGATTCACCCGGCTCGGCACCAGGTAATCCCTGGCGCCCTCCGGCGTGCTCTTGGTCAGCATGGGGGTCTCGACCTCGAGAAAGCCCTGATCGTTGAGGAAGGACCGGACGAGTTGAGCCACCTGATGACGAAGTCCGAGCAACCGTTGCATTTTCGGCCGGCGCAGGTCGAGATAGCGAAACTTCAGCCGGAGGGTATCGGTCACGTCCCCGTCGTCTTCAATGAGAAAGGGCGGGGTCCGCGCCTCATTGAGCATCTCCAGCGCCTGCGCCATGACCTCGATCTCGCCGGTTGCCAGATTGGGGTTCGCAGACCCGTCCGGTCTCAACGAGACCGTCCCCGAGACGGCGATCACGTCTTCACTCCGGAGTTTTTGCGCGGGTTCATGCACCTTCGGCGCCGTCTCGGCGTTAAAAACGATCTGGGTGAGGCCGTACCGATCGCGCAGATCGATGAAGATCACGCTGCCGTGGTCGCGTCTCCGCTGAACCCAGCCGTTCAGCACCACCGCCTGCCCGGCATGATGGCGGGTCAGCTCGCCGCACCGATGCGTCCGAATCATCATGTTGCGCGCTCCACCATGACGCTGAAAAAGGGGTTACTCACACCCACCTGCCCCGGGCGCGCCAAGACGCGCCCCTTCCCGAGCTGCGTTCTCGGCTTGCGACCGGCTCAGGGACGGGTGGCTGAGAAGGCGGTACGCCTGCGGTGTTCGCTGTGCCTGCGGCCTTGTTGGGCTGCCTTTTTGAGCATCCTGCATAGAAGTTAGCCCCTTGCTCTTACCTGGTCCGGCATTCGAATCTTCTTCGCTGACGCAGCTTTCCCGTTTACTGCTTCTATAGATGACTCGGTCGTCCTGCGCTGGAAAAGGACTCGCAGACTATTCGCCTCCCGATCAGTGAGATAACGATATTGCCCAGGCGGCAGATCGCCGAGCGTCAATGGTCCGAACTTGACGCGTTTGAGTTTCAAGACCGGATGGCCGACGGCCTCCAACATGCGTTTGACCTGGTGCTTTCGCCCTTCGTGGATGGTCATTTCGAGCCAGGAGTTTTCCGTCGCTTTGCGAACCTTCTGCATCACGGCCGGACTGGTCATGCCATCATCCAGTTTCACGCCTCGTTCGAGCTGCCGAATCTTCTCGTCGGTCAACACGCCTTTGACTTTGATCAAGTAGACCTTCGACACATGATAACGGGGATGCAACAGCGCTTGCGCCAGCTCACCGTGGTTGGTCAACAGCAGAAGTCCCTCGCTGTCGAAGTCAAGCCGACCGACCGGAAACAGGCGCAGGTGGACTCCGGGGAGCAGATCGCTGATCGTCGGCCGGCCTTCCGGATCGCTCAGAGACGAGACGCATCCATTGGGCTTGTTCAGGATCGCATACGCATAGGGCTCCGGGGACTTAAGGTGGCGTCCGTCGACCTTCACATGATCGCGCTCGGGGTCCACTCGCACGCCGAGCTCTCGCACGACCTTGCCGTTGACACTGACCCGGCCTCCGGCGATCATCGCCTCAGCCTTCCGCCGGGACGCCAGACCCGATCCCGCGATCACTTTCTGTAAGCGAACGCCGCTTGCAGGCGCAGGACGCGAAGCGAGGGCGGATGGGCGAGGAATCTGCTCTCGAACTCCTCGCCCTATGTCTTTTTCTTTGCCCATGTCTCTTGCCCCTTGCCTATTCCCATTCAATCGTAGACGGCGGCTTCGAACTGATGTCGTAGACCACGCGATTGACGCCCCGCACCTCATTGATGATCCGGGTGGACATTCGGCCCAACAACTCATGAGGCAGCTTGGCCCAGTCAGCGGTCATCCCGTCCAAGCTGGTCACGGCCCGGATGGCGACCACATGGTCATAGGTTCGCTGGTCGCCCATCACGCCGACGGTGCGAATCGGCAAGAGAACCGCGAACGCTTGCCAGATCTCTCGATAGCGGCCCGATTGCCTGATCTCGTGGTCCACGATCATCTCCGCTTCACGAAGCATATCCAGTCGCTCTTTGGTGACGGGCCCCAGCACACGGATGGCCAGACCCGGTCCCGGGAAAGGCTGCCGCCATATGACATCATCAGGCAAGCCGATTTCTGCGCCCAACACACGGACTTCGTCTTTAAAGAGTTCCCGTAGCGGTTCAATCAGCTTGAGTTTCATCTTCGTCGGCAGCCCCCCGACATTGTGATGCGTCTTGATCGTCGCGGAGGGGCCCTTAAAGCTCACGCTCTCGATCACGTCGGGATACAAGGTGCCCTGGACGAGAGAGTCGACGTTGCCGAGACGTCGGGCTTCAGCCTCGAAGTTTTCAATGAACAGGCGTCCGATGACCTTGCGCTTTCGCTCCGGGTTCGTGATTCCTTTCAGCGCCTGCACGAATTGCGCGCTCCGGTCGAGCACTTTGAGATTGAGATTGAGCTGGGCGAACGTCTTCTGCACATGTGTCGCTTCATCCTGACGAAGCAGACCATTGTCCACAAAAATACAGGTGAGTTGCCGACCGACCGCGCGATGGGTCAGCGCGGCTGCAACCGAGGAATCCACTCCGCCGCTCAGAGCGCAGATGACTTTCCCCGTTCCAACCTGCTCCCGGATGGTCTCGACCGCCGTCTCGACGTACGAGCTCATCGTCCACGTCGGCCGGCACCCGCAGATCTCTCCCACGAAGTTTTGGAGAATCCGTGTGCCGTGATCGGTATGCGCCACCTCGGGATGGAACTGGAGGCAATAGATCCTCCGGCCATCGACGGCCTTCATGGCCGCAATCGGAGAATTGGACGTATGCGCAATCGCCTGAAATCCCGTCGGCATCTGTTCAATGCGATCACCATGAGACATCCAGACCGTCGTAGACGATGCCCCATCAAGGCCTTTCAGTAGATCGGCCGCATCATCCACAATGAGTTCCGAGCGGCCGTATTCGCGATGGGACGCTGTGGCGACCCGTCCGTCGAGCAAATGGGTGACGAGTTGCATGCCGTAGCAGATGCCGAGGATCGGAACGTCGAGCGCCAGAAGTTTGTTCGGCACGAGCGGCGCCTTCCGGTCGAAGACGCTGGCCGGCCCCCCGGAGAGCACAATCCCCTTCGGCCGGTAGCCGAGGATGGTTGCGAGCGGTGTGGAGCAGGGGAGAATCTGAGAATAGACGTGCGCTTCACGAATGCGACGGGCAATCAGCTGCGTGTACTGCGACCCGAAGTCGAGGATCAGAATTCTGTCATGCCACAATTCCATTCTTCGTGAATCGTTACACGCTAATCGCCAGAATCGCGGAGGAAGGAGATCTGCGAGATAGGCTCGGTCCACGGGTAATGAATAACGTTGAACGAATAACGACTACTCCCAATCGGTGCGGTAGTTCGGCGCCTCTTTTGTGATGATGACGTCGTGAACATGGCCCTCCTTCAATCCGGCCAGCGTTTGCCGAATAAAGGTGGCCTTTTTCTGCAATTCCGGAATCGTCCGGCAGCCGCAATATCCCATGCCGGACTTGACCCCCCCGACCAACTGGTAGACCACCCCCGACAGCGTGCCCTTATACGGCACTCGGCCTTCGATCCCCTCAGGGACGAGTTTCGATTCAGGACGGCCGGTCTGAAAATACCGATCCTTGCCGCCCTTCTCCATGGCGCCGATCGAGCCCATTCCACGGTAGACTTTGTAGGTTCGTGCTTGGAACAGCACGGTTTCCCCGGGTGATTCCTCCGTCCCGGCCAATAACCCGCCGATCATGACGGCTGAAGCCCCCGCCGCTAACGCCTTGGTGATATCACCGGAGTACTTGATGCCGCCATCGGCGACGATCGGCACCCCGGTGCCCTCGAGCGCCTCGGTGCAATCCATAATGGCGGTCAACTGCGGCATACCGGCTCCCGAGACGATGCGGGTCGTGCAGATGGACCCGGGACCGACCCCGACTTTGACGGCGTCCGCGCCGACCTTGACCAGATCTTTCGCGGCCTCAGCCGTGGCGATATTTCCGGCCATCACCTCCAGATTCGGATAGCGCTGTTTAATCAGCTTGACCGTATCCCGCACGCTGCGGGTGTGGCCGTGCGCCGTATCCACCACGACCATGTCCACCCCCGCTTTCGACAAGAGTTCGACGCGCTGTTCGGTATCGGGACCCACACCCACCGCTGCGCCGACACGCAGGCGCCCGTGCGCATCCTTACAGGCATGGGGGTACTTGATGCGTTTTTCGATATCCTTAATGGTAATCAAGCCTTTGAGCCTGAACTGCTTATCGACGACGAGGAGCTTCTCGATCCGGTGCTCGTGCAGAATTTCACGAGCCTTTTCCAGGCTGGTTCCTTCGGGCGCGGTGACGAGATGGTTCTTGGTCATCACTTGCGACACTTTGAGGTCCATCCGGCTTTCAAAGCGCAGGTCCCGGTTCGTGAGGATGCCCACGAGCTTTCCCTGCTTGGTCACCGGCACGCCGGAGATCCGATACTTGGCCATGATCTGTTGCGCGTCACGAATCGTCTGATCGGGCGAAATCGTGATCGGCTCGATGATCATTCCGCTTTCGGACTTCTTGACCTTATCCACCTCCGTGGCTTGATCCGCCGGCCCCAGCACACGATGAATGATGCCCAGTCCTCCCTCGCGCGCGAGGGCAATCGCCAGGCGGGCTTCGGTGACCGTATCCATCGCGGCGCTGACGATGGGAATATTGATCGTCAGATGTCGGGATACCCGCGTCTGCGTGTTGGTTTCACTGGGCAGGACTTCCGATTTGGCGGGGACCAGCACCACGTCGTCAAAGGTGAGGCCCAAGCGCACGCTACGTTTCATGAGGCTCCCCATAGAGCATGGTCGGGGCCATGCCTCGGACGATCAGACGCCGAACGCTAACACAGCCCCCGGAAAGGGGTCAAGATTCGATGAGGGGTAATTACCGGCCCTGGGATTCGGCCGCCTGCTCGGAAAGCGCCGCCGCAGCCTCGGCTTCTTCCTGCAACCGCTCCCCGCCTTCTTCCGCCGGCATGAATTGCTGGACTCGTGTATTCCCGCTGTCCACGGCGAACACGCTGCCTCGCGCGTCGACGACAATCCCGTACGGGAAATTGAACTGGCCGGCGGCATTGCCGAAGCCGCCCCACTGCGTGATGTAATTTCCTTCCCGGTCGAATTTCTGGATGCGATGGTTGCCGGTGTCCGTGACGTACACATCACTGTTCGCATCGACGGCGATACCCCAGGGCGATCGGAGCTGGCCGGCCTCCTGAGACTGCGCACTACTTGCGTGACCGGGCCCTAACCCGCCGCCCCACTTCGTCAACAATTGCGGAAGGACGTTCGTGCTCGTGTCGAATTTCTGAACACGGTGATTGCCCATGTCCACGACATAGACCGTGCCGTCATTCTGATCGACGGCCACGCCGCGCGCGAAATAGAACTGCCCGTCGTTGCTTCCGAAACTCCCCCATTGCATGATGAACTCGCCCGTCTTGTCGAATTTCTGCACTCTGAAATTGGCGCTATCCACCACATAGATGTATCCTCGGACGCGATCGACCGCGATGCCCCAGGGCGAACTGAACTGGCCTTCTCCATTGCCGCGTGCCCCGAACTTCATCAGATACTGCCCGAGCTTGCCGTCGAATTTCTGAACGCGGTGATTGTTCGTATCCACCACGTAGACATCGCCTTTCGCGTCGCACGCGATGCCGGTGGGATTATGGAAGTTCGAATTGGCGGCCCCGAAGCTGCCCCACAGGATGATGAAGTTGCCGGTATTGTCGAATTTCTGGACGCGATTATTGCCGTTATCCACCACGAAGAGCGAGCCCTGCTGATCGATCGCCATCCCATAGATGGGAGCCATGAACTCGCCCCCGTGCAGGAGCGAGGCGCCGCGACCCGGCTTCCCCCACTTGGAGACATTGAGATAGCCGGAGGTGTTGACCAGGATGCCGGCGCTGGCCGGCACCGACACATTGCTACCGACGTCTTTGAACCAGACGTAAATCGTCTTTTGTCCATCGCCCGGCGAGAGCGTGAACGGAATCGTCGCGCCGAACTTGTGGATCGGATCGACATCCACCCATCCGGGCACCCCGCCGGTCGGCGCGATCGGACTCTCCGACACATAGTAGGCGGCCACCCCCGTATCCAGGTCGGTCGCTGAAATGGTGACGACGATATCCGGCGAGTTGGTCATAAACCCGCCGTGATTGATGACCGCGTACGGATTTTGCGGCGCGGTCATGTCGATCAACACCGGCGTCGCGCTGACCTCTTCCGACAGCGCGCTTTCAGATCCATCCTCATAGACCGCGGTCAACGCGTAGAAATACGGGATGTCATTGGTCAGGCCGCTATGGGTATAGGGACTGGTGACCCCATCGATACGCGTGCCGGTCTGGAGCGTCACACCAGCAGACGTATGGAAGTACAGGTTGTAGGACACGGCGTTGGGCACTTCCAGCCAACCGAGCACGGTTTCCGTATCTCCGGGTTTGATGACCACGCTGCGGGGCGCCGGCAGGGACGTGGCTTCCGGCGTTTTCGTCGGCTGGGTTTTCCGGATCTCCTCCTCGGTGGGGGCATACTTGAGCACCCGGCCGTTGCCGCTGTCGACGACATAGACGCATCCTTCCTTGTCCACCGCAATGCCCGACGGAAAATTAAATTGGCCTTCCGTGATGCCGCGATTCCCCCAGGCGCAGATGAAGGTCCCGTTGCCATCGAACTTCTGAACGCGATGATTGCCGCTATCGACCACATACACGTTTCCGAGCGCGTCGCACGCGACCCCCCACGGCGACTTGAACTGCCCCGGCCCGTTGCCTTCCTTTCCCCACTTGGCGAGAAAACTGCCTCGCGCATCGAATTTCTGGATGCGGTGATTGCTCTCATCCGCGACAAACACATTTCCGACAAAATCAACGGCCACGCCCCGCGGAAAGAAGAACGCCCCGTCGTAGCTGCCGTCACGCCCCCATTTCATCAGCGGCGTGCCGTCGGATTGGAATTTCTGGATGCGGGAATTACTGGTGTCGGTCAGATAGACGTTTCCCTGATGGTCGGTGGTGACGCCCCACGGCACATCGAATTTGCCGATGTCGGCTCCTCGCCACGCAAATCCGAATTTCCCCCACGCATGCATGCAGTTGCCCTCGGAATCGAATTTCTGCACACGATTGTTCCCGCTGTCGGCCACATACACATCCCCCTCGTGATTGGTGGCCAGGCCGCGCGGATAGTAAAATTGTCCTTCCTGTGAGCTCGGCTCCCCGCCCCAGCGAGCGATGAAGTTGCCGTCCTTATCCAATTTTTGAATCGAATGATTGTCGGTGTCAGCCACGTAGATGGTGCCATCGTTGTCGAGGGCAATGCCGGTGGGCGAATTGAACTCTCCGTCATCCACCCCAGTCTGTCCGATCCTCTTGACCAACAGGTACGGAGAGGGGATCGCCATGGTTTCGGCGGATTCAGGACTCTCTCCCTTCGGCGTGACCACCGTCACCACGTAGTGATAGCAGGTCCCATTCGCCAGATCATCATGCAGATATGGTGAGGTGGCGCCCTCGATGAGATTCCCTTTTTCTTTCGTGACACCCTTTGTAGGATTGAAATCGTCGGCGCTGGCGATCGGCCGCGTGAGTTCCGAGAATTTGATCTGCACGCCTTTGGTCGTCAGGAAATAGATGTTATAGTACAGGGCATCCGCTACCGGCTCCCACGTAACGGTGTTGCGGCCGTTGCCCGGCTTGGCGGCCACCTGAGTCGGGGCAGGCGGTAATTCCTCTTCTGCGACCGAATCTCCCGCGCCCCATTCATCCGAGCTTCCTTCAGCCATCATCAATCGCTTGGACAGCCATGCTTCCCGATCCCACCACTGTTCCATAATGCTCCCCTTCTACAGCGTGATGAACCAGACGAAAAAGATTCTGTTGTTCAATAAGTTAGATCGTGGAGTCTAACAAACGGTCAACGGGCTCGTCAAGGTCGCTCGGGAGCGTTGCGACACGCCTTGTTGGGGCGATACACTCGACAAGCCGACAACGATGATGACAAAAGCGCGTCTGTTCGTGACCAGACAACTCCCTGAGCCGGTGATGGCCGTTCTTGCCGAAAATTTTTCGCTGACGGCCCCGCCGGGATTATCTTCTCCCCCGCGCGACGCCCTGTTGACCGGCATCCGCCGTGCCGACGCCGTGATTTCGACATTGACGGAGCAGATCGACGCCGAGGCTTTCCGGCACGCGCCTGACCTGCGAGTAATTGCCAACTATGCCGTGGGGTATAACAATATCGATCTGGAGGCGGCCAAGACCAACCAGGTGATCGTGACCAACACTCCGGATATTCTCACCGAAGCCACGGCGGATTTGACGTGGGCGCTTCTGCTCGCTGCAGCCAGACGAGTGCCCGAGGGGCATGAGCTCGTGCAGAGCCGCCGGTGGACAGGATGGGAACCGAATCAATTACTCGGCATGGACATCTTCGGGAAAACGTTGGGCATCGTCGGGATGGGACGCATCGGCCGGGCCGTGGCGCGGCGCGCCGTCGGATTTCATATGCCGGTTCTCTACTGTCGTCGGACCACGAGCGCTCTGGAAGATGCTGCGTGGCAACACATGCCGTTCGAGCAGCTTTTGGCCGAAGCGGATTTCATCAGCGTGCACGTTCCGTTGACGACTGAAACCCACCACCTGATCGGCACGGCGGCGTTTCAACGCATGCGTCCGACCGCCTATCTCTTGAACACGTCGCGTGGCCCCGTCGTGGATGAAGCCGCGCTGGTCGAGGCGCTGCGCGAAGGGCGCCTGGCCGGCGCCGGGCTCGATGTGTACGAACAGGAGCCGGAGCTGCATCCCGGATTGCTTGGTCTCAAGCAGGTGGTCACGCTGCCGCATCTGGGCTCAGCCACCCTGAGCACGCGGATTCGAATGGGCTTCACGTGCTTCGATAATATTGTCGCAGTGCTGGACGGAAGACCGGCGCCGAATCGGGTCGTCTAACAGGCTGCTTATTATATGGACTCCCTCTGAAAAAGGTCTCCAGCGGCGTTCTCGGTCGCTGTTCCCCTCAACATACCGAAATTGCACGCCTCGGTGAAAATGGCGTTTGAGGCGGGCGGGTGAGAAGGAGGACTTTTTGCGCAGACTGTAGGGGATTGGAAAGATAGGATTTTTACCGACCCAGTTTCAGGTCTTCTGCGACTTCGTGGATCAAGCCCATCTCGATGCGTTCCTGTTTTCGAAGATACGCCTCGAGCAAGGCATTGTCGCAGAGCGTATTGATTACCCTCGGAATGCCTTTGGAGTAATGGCAGATTAACGGGAAGGTTTCCGGCTTGAACAGGGAACCCTGGGCACCGGCGATGCCCAGACGAAAATGGATGTAGGCTTCGGTGCCGGGGCTGTTCAGCGCCGTCACTTCATAGCGGACCGCGACACGTTGATGCAGGGGCCGGTCGAGCGCCAGGACCTGGTCGAGCTCGGGCAGTCCGAACAGCACAAAGGTCACAAGCTTTTGCCCATTGATTTCGATGTTCAGCAAGCCGCGGAAATCCTCCATCAGCTCCTGACTGCGAAGCATCTGCGCTTCGTCGATCAGGACGACCGCTTTCTTTCCCGATTCGGCGATCTCCTCCAGCCGCCTCCCGAGTTGGGTCAACAGATCGGTCTTACTCTCGGCGGGCGCCGCAACTTCCATCTGCAGCGCGATCTTCCGTAGCATCCATTCCGAGGTCACCCCCGCGTGCAGAACGATCAACAGCGCCGCTTCATAGGCGCCCGTTTCCAATTCTTCAAGAAATCTCGTCGCCAACGTCGTTTTTCCGGTCCCGACATCGCCGACGAGGACCGCGAGGCCCTTCATGTTTTCCACGGCATACTTCAGCCGAACCAGGGCTTCGGCATGCGGCTGAGAACTATAAAAGAACCGGCTATCGATGGTGATCGAGAACGGATTTTCCTTTAATTGAAAAAACTCGAGGAGAGACATGGCGTTTTCTACTGTTACAGATAGGAGATCCGGCGCTTTTTCCGTTCCGGGGTCGTCGTGTTGCCGGCCCCGACCGTGGCTTGCTCAGAGGATGCCGGCGGCGTGGGATCGGGCTCGAACGTCCGTTCGGACTCAGGTAGCGCTTTTTTTCCGCGAGAGCCCTGGATACGCTCCAACCTGATCGGAACATCCAGGAAATGGGGGATCGTCAGCAGCACATCCGCCGCCTTGTCCAATAGCCCCTCGGTTTCGTACATCACGCCCAATTCATACCGCAAAGCTACCGCTTTGTCTCCTCCGCAACGTGAATCGGCGATGGCTTGCTCGAGACACTCTCGTGCTGCGGTTGGTTCGCCTTTCTCCTTGAGACAGGCGGCCAGCATGCTCGACGACTCCAGGAAACAATCGTGAGCATGAAGAGCAATGTGAAACTCCTCGATTGCCTCATCCAACAATCCCATATCCTTGTAGGCAAGTCCCAGCTCGTAATGGGTCTTATACTCGTGCTCGCTTGGCTGGCGCGACTGTTCGACCTCCGGCGCACTGGCGACCACCGCTTCGACCGCCGGCACTTCACCCGGCGCAGCCGTTTCTGCTGCCTCAGGCACAACGGGCGGCGAAGCCGGAGTTTCTTCGAGCTGCGGGGCGGGCGCCGGAGAGAAGGCCGGCGCAAATCGGCTGACGAACGGACTTGTCGGAGCCAGCGTCTTGATTCTCTCATACAACTCTGCAGGGCGACTCGGCATCTCGGGATCAGGTTGATCGAGTAAGACTTCGATGGCCTTCCCGTAGTGGGTCACCGCTCCGTCCTGATTGCCGTTTTGTTCATACATATTGCCTAGCAATTCGAGCAACGCCACGCATTTCGGATCGGCGGCTAAATATTCAAGGATCATGGACTCGGCGAGCGTATAGTCTTCCGCACGGATAGCGGCCTCCGCGAGAAATTGGATTTCGCTCAGGGCCACGGCCAGCTCGCCTTGCTTGACATGAAGCATGGCCAACAGGCGGCATACCTCCGGATCGCCGGGGTGCGAACTCAAGAGTTCTGAGAGCAGGGATTCCGTTTCCCTGAGTTGGCCGGCATTCATCTGCCGGCTGGCCTGATCCAGCGATTGCTGCCGGTCTAGTTCACCGGACGGCGGCGACGAGTCGGATGCCCTGGACGGCCGCTCGTCAGGAAGCGTCTCGTGCGGATTGACCAACAGGCGCTCGGCGCTCGTGTTCCCCGGATCGATCTTCAAGACTCGGTGATACACCTCGCGAGCTTCGTTCGCCCGGTTCTGGGCGGAGCACTCTTTCCCAAGCTGCAGCAACGTCTTCACGGCCTCTTCCTGCAACCCTTCTTGCAGGCAGAGATCGGCGAGGCGACGCCTGGCATCGAGGTTCGGCGGGTCCAGGTTCACGATCTTTCGGTAGACGGCCAACGCGTCACGGACCATTCCCTCTTTGAGATAGAGCTTGCTCAGCATCACATAATCGGAGACGGCATTGGTCACCAAGCCGCGCTCCGCATTGAGATCCCCAAGGCTTTGATACACCTTGTATCGGCTGGGGTCGATCTTGAGGATTTTCTTGAAGACCGCGATCGCTTTCAGCGCGGATCCGGCCGCCTGAAAGGCCGCACCCGCTTGGAAATACGCATCCACCGCT
>JBOHOS010000812.1:0-3019 GCA_050731295.1 Nitrospiraceae bacterium
CCAAACATCGGCCTCATTTTTTCCTTCGATAATGTCACATCATCTTGAGCCGGTTCTTCAGACGGTGACAAAGCCTCCCACATGCTCGGTCACCAATTCCCATTCAACCTCCCCTTTTCGGACATCAGGAAATGTTTTCTGGATCGTGTCCCATGCTCTTCGCTTTGTCGCCTCCACAGCCGCCCCCCGGGTAGGGAATCCTTGATCGGAATAGAGGTGCTCGCCTTTGCTTCCAACCATCACCCCGTTGTCGGCTCCATAGTCCAAGAGCGTTTTGTATGGCGTCCAGACTGTCCCACCGTCTTCTTGCACGATGAACATTTGACACCTGAGCTTGCCTCTCTCTCGTGTTTGCATCGCTGTACCTCCTCCCCTTTACGTCTCGGCCATAGATTCCGACAGTCGCACGAACTTCGAGAGCGTCCGATTCGTGAACCGCAGAACGCCTCTTATGTTTTCTCTGCTTCCTGTCCATACTGTAATCAAGGAACATGAATTGCCCGCTAACGGATGATGAGGAATTCTTCATGAGCGTTCATGACTCTGCGCGATCAACGCGCGGTCATGAAGCGACGGCGTAATTTGGAAGGCGCCTCTCGGCGGTTCTGAGGGGGATGGAGCGCGGAATGCCTGTGCCCGTAGAGATCACGCCGAGGAGACCGGGTCACGACAGAGAAGAAACCGAGGACTTGTTGGATGCACTCAGTTGTTGGGTATCGGAAGCGCGAGGGTAAACACGGACCCCTTGCCCACCTGGCTGTTGACCGTGATGGTTCCCCGATGGGCCTCGGCGATCTCTTTCACGATAGGCAGGCCGAGGCCGGTGCCGCCGGACTCCTTCGCCCGGGCGCTATCGGTCCGGTAAAACCGTTCGAAGAGATGGGGCAGATGTTCGGGCTCAATCCCGGGGCCGGTATCCTCGACGGCAATCGTGACATCAGGACCGGCCACGCACAAACGCACGGTTACCGCCCCGCCTGGCGCGGTGTAACGGAGAGCGTTATCGAGGAGGTTGATAAGTAATTGCTTGAGCCACTGCGCGTCTCCGAGCACCAACGGAGCCGGCTGGGCTTCGATGGACAGTCGGATCTGGCGGTCATCAGCAAGAACCTCCAACTCGCTGATCAGCTCGCGAAGCAAGGGTTCCAGCGCCAAGGGAGTCAAACGGACCGGAGGGCTATCGCCGGCAAACCTGGTCAGCGTGAGGAGTTCCCGCGTCAGGGTCACCAGGCGCTCGACCTGCTCTAGGTTGTTGATCAGAGCCTCGCGGTATTCCTCAACCGTTCGAGCCTTGTGCAACGTCACTTCCAGGTTGGCTTGCAGCACGGTCAACGGGGTTTTCATTTCGTGCGCCGCATAATCAACGAAGCGGCTTTGACTCTCCCAGGATTTCTGCAGACGATCCATCATGGCATTGAAGGCGCCGCTTAACTGCTGGAATTCCTCGTACGGCGCATCGAGGGCAAAGCGGGCCTTCCGCTCGGAGCCGGAGATGGTTTTCGCGGTGGCGCTCATCGCCTTCATGGGAGACAGCAGTGTGCCGGCCAGCCAGCCGCTGCCGAGCCACGCCATCGCGACGAGGCCGCCGGACACGATGGTCAGAAGAAGCATTAAGCCGCGGAGGGTCTTTTGCAAGAATAGGAGCGAGGCCTCGGCCTGAAGGATGTGCCGGACCTCACCATGGCGCGGGATGGGAATCGACACGCGCCGAACGCGCGCGCCATCAGCCAAATCAACCGTGTCATACACCACCCGGCCGCGCCGAACCTGGTCGAACACGGTGGTCGATACCGGCGGACGCGGGACGGCATCCGATCCTTTCCAGATCAGCCGGCCGTCTGCGGAGAGGACACGAAGCGAATGAGCGGTCTCCAGTAAATCATACCGTTCGCCGCCGGGCTCCCCTTCGCCTGGAGGAATCAGGTCCTCATTCTCCATACGAATCAAATCGGGACGCTGCTCGATCAGGCGACCCAGCGTTTCCGCAAGGGCCAAGAGCCGCCCATCCACGTATTGGCGGAGCAGGCTATCCAGGCCCCAATAAACGAGTAGGCTAAAGACCATGACCAGGCCCGCGACCAGGCCCAGCGTAGACCGGCGGACGAGGCCTCGGATCGATTTCATGACGCGTCTTCCGGTTCCTCCAGCATATATCCGGCGCCTCGCACCGTCGTAATCAGCGGGGGCGCGAAGTCACGATCCATCTTGCCGCGAAGCGCGCGAATGTGGGCGTCAACGATGTTGGTCATCGGGTCGTAATTGAGATCCCAGACGTGCTGAATGATCGCGGTTCGCGTCAACACGCGATTCTTGTTGCGCAACAAGAATTCCAGGAGCGTGTATTCCTTATTGGTGAGAATGATTTCCTTGCCTGCTCGCCAGACGCGACGAGCGGCCGTGTCCATCTCCAAGTCGGCGACTTTCAATCGGGCCAGGTGCTGCGGACCGGGACGACGAAGCAAGGCCCGGACTCGCGCCAGCAATTCCACGAAGGCAAAGGGCTTGGTGAGATAATCATCGGCGCCGGTATCCAATCCGGACACCTTATCCTGAATCGAATCCCGCGCGGTGAGCAACAGAATGGGTGTTCGGTTGCCGTTCGCGCGAAGGCGGCGGCAGAGCGTCAGGCCGTCGATCTTCGGCAGCATGATATCGAGAATAATGAGCTCGTACGGGTTTTCGCCGGCAAGGTTCAGCCCTTCCTCTCCATCCGCGGCGAGATCGACGACATACCGCTCTTCCTTCAGCCCTTTGCGAACGAACTCGCCCAAATCGGTGTCGTCTTCAACAAGCAGTATCCGCATCGGCATTTCCATGATCGGCAGGCTCGACACCCGGAAAACGCTCAGGGGAGTCTGCCGGCTGCATTCGTTGTTCGTCATAGCATACATTCTGTTACCCTGTCATGGCTTCTGAGGGCCCCGAAACGGCCTGGTTTGTTCTTGGATGGGTTTGACTTGCGATTCGCCGGTGATTCTGCGTGCCGATGCCATAGCGGTATCGAACGTCACACCTAAGT
>JBOHOS010000813.1:0-11639 GCA_050731295.1 Nitrospiraceae bacterium
TGTATGATCCGAGATTTCTCTCAAAGGTCTCAATCAACTCTTGAATGATCGGCGGAGCCTGACTCATGAGGATTCTCCATCCCTGACGGCAATCTCAGGAGTCTAAGAAGGACTATGTGGATTGTCAATTTTCATTCAGACGTTTCATTCATAGTCGGCAAGCTTAAACAGCGTTGACACCTCTCTCGCGAGTGTGCTAGACCACCACGTAAATAAAGATTAATTTGAATTTACAGGCTGCTCAAAAGGGCTTCCAGCAAGGCCGCAAGGAGCGAGAGCCGCGAGGCGTACTCGTTGTGTACGTTGAGCGGGGCTCGCGACTGAGAACGCCGCTGGAGGGCCTTTTCAGCAGCCTGGGTAGGAGGGGAGTATGGGAGGCCACAGCCACTGGGCCACCACGAAACGACACAAGGCATCGGTTGACGCGAAGCGAGGGAAGATCTTTACCCGCGTCATTCGCGAACTGACGATTGCCGCCAGACAAGGCGGCGACCCCGACGGCAATCCACGCCTCCGGCTGGCGATTGCCAAAGCCAAGGACGCCAACATGCCGGGCGACACGATGAAGAAGGCGATTCAGCGCGGGACCGGGGAGTTGCCGGGTGTGCATTACGAAGAGTTCAGTCTGGAAGGATACGGGCCCGGCGGCACGGCTCTCCTCCTGGAGATTACCAGCGATAACCGCAATCGTACGGTCGCCGAGATTCGAAGTCTCCTGACCAAGAATAACGGCAACATGGCCGAGGCCGGCTCGGTCGCCTGGCAATTTCATAAAAAGGGTCTCCTGGTGGTCGAGCAGGGGAAGATCGAAGAGGATCGCCTGCTGTCGCTCGCGCTCGAAGCCGGCGCCGAGGATGTGAAAGTCCACGAAAAGGCCTTCGAGGTCATCACCGCTCCGCATGACTTCGAAATGGTCAAAAAGGCCCTTGCCGACGCCAAGATCGAGACCTCACTGGCCGAAGTGACGTTCCTTCCCCAGAACCACATCAAACTGGAAGAAAAATCCGCGGAGCAGATGCTCAAGCTTCTGGAAATTCTGGATGAGCATGACGATGTCCAGAAGGTTCATGCCAACTTCGATATTCCTGACGAAATCATGGAAAAGGTTGCGGCGGCCGGTTAAGCGTTTTCACAGGTTGTCGTGAGCCCCATCACTTTGACCACATTGGCATGATCGCCGCGCTGACCGGCCAGTTGGCGTTTAAAACCCCCTCACACATTACGCTCGACGTTCACGGTGTCGGGTACGAGGTCTTTATCCCGCTCAGCACCTTTTACGCCCTCCCTGACCTGAACCAATCCGCATCGTTGACGATCCATACCCACCTCCGCGAGGACGCGATTCAGCTCTTTGGGTTTTTGACGGCGTCTGAGAAGGATGCGTTCATTTTGCTCACCGGAATTTCCGGCATCGGTCCCAAGCTGGCCCTCAGCGTGCTGTCCGCCCTGAGCGTGACTGATTTGGTCGCCGCCGTGGAGGCAGGTGACGTGGACAAGCTGGCCACGGTGCCCGGCATCGGAAAGAAATCAGCGGGACGGATCGCACTCGAGCTCAAAGACAAGATGACCCGATTGTCTTCGACCCCGGCTGCTCTGTCCGATCACCAAGCCGGCCCGGCTGATCGCCTGCAGGATGACGCGCTGTCTGCGCTTGTGAACCTCGGCTATCGAGCCGCCGATGCGAAAGAGGTGATCAAGCGAATTCTTCAGGCGCGATCGGGACCGAATCAGCCGGCGCTCAAGGACCTGATCCGAGACGTACTCAAGGATCTCGCAAGGGGGTAATCATGACGCCAGCCATTCCGCATCGCGGGAGATTCACGGGTTCTCGATTGATCTGGACGATGGCCGTCGGTCTTATCCCGATCCTGCTGCTCGGTTCTTCAGCTATTCTTTTCGCGGCGGAGGAGCCGGCCGAGCCGAAGAGTATCAGGAAGACGTGCGGCAAATGTCCCGAAGGCTATGCGATGACCGGCACCACGACGGCTCCGGAAATCTGTAAGGACGGCGATCCGACCCTGGTGCAGTGCGTCCCGCTGGGAGCGAACATCCTTCCGGTGTGCGGATCGTGTCCCGAAGGATATGCGGAGGTCGGAAATTCGATGGTGCCGGCCCGCTGCGGGAGCGCGGACGGAGGCCGGATGAGCCAGTGCCAACTTCAAAAAATGGAGAGTAACCTGCCGGACCCCAATCAAGGCGGGGTCGTCTGCCCGCCGAATTGCGGGGAGACCGCTGCTCCGGGGCGGGGAAGTCTCCCGCCTCCACCGCAGTCCCGGCCTGCGCCGAAGAAGAAAAGCGAATGAGAAGAGAAAAGCCTCGCATGAACGGCAAGGAGAGCCCGTGCAGGACCGTGTCGTGACCAATCAAGTGACCGACGATGAGCGGGGACTGGAGGCTGCTCTGCGCCCGCAGACGCTGGATGAGTACGTCGGCCAAGAGCGTATGAAGGAATCCCTCCGCATCTGCATTGAAGCCGCCAAGCAGCGTGGTGAGGCGCTGGACCACGCCATTTTTTATGGCCCGCCGGGATTGGGGAAAACAACCATCGCCCACATTATCGCCCGCGAGATGGGCGTAGCCATCCGCTCCACATCGGGGTTGGTGATGGCCCATGCCGGAGACCTCGCCGCGATTCTGACCAATCTGCAAGAACGGGATGTGCTGTTTATCGACGAGATTCATCGTCTGCCGGCTTCGGTCGAGGAGGCGCTCTATCCGGCGATGGAGGATTATCAGCTCGATCTGGTCATCGGGCAAGGACCGGCGACGAGAACCATCAAATTGGATCTGCCCCGCTTCACGCTGGTCGGGGCGACCACGCGGGCCGGAGCGCTCACGTCGCCCCTGCGCGAACGGTTCGGCTTGGTGAATCGATTGGATTTCTATTCGCCGGCGGAGTTGCAAAGCATTGTCACCCGGTCGGCCGGCTTGCTTGGCGTGCCGATTGATTCGGAGGGGGCGGCGGAGATCGCCGGCCGGGCGCGCGGCACGCCCCGTATCGTGAATCGGTTGATCAAGCGGGCCCGCGACTATGCGCAAATCAAGGCGGAGGGTCGTATCACCCGGCAAGTGGCGCAGGACGCGTTGACCTGGCTGGGGGTGGATCCTGCCGGTTTCGATGAGATGGACCGGAAAATTCTTCTGGTGATCATTGAAAAGTTCGGGGGAGGCCCGGTCGGGATCGAAAGCCTCGCCGCAGCGGTGAACGAAGAAAAAAACACGTTGGAAGACGTCTACGAACCCTATTTGATCCAGTCGGGCTATCTGGAGCGAACGGCGCGCGGCCGCCAGGCCACGCGTCTCTCCTTCCAACATTTTGGAAAGGTGAAAGATCTCCTATCGTGAACGCGGCGCCGCCACGATCCGGCCTCAGGGCGGTCCTCCACGCAAGATACAAATCCTGTTGATATCCTTGCAATTCCTCGTTGTGTTTCTGTATGATTTTCTGTCTCGTTGGAACCCGTGTGGGCGATCCGGCGGGACGGTCATGACTTTTCCTGAAGAACAGCGAGGCTTGCTTGGCCCACGATAACGATATTTCCTCCTTCAGAAAAGAAATCGATCGACTGGATGACGAGATCCTCCGTCTTTTGAACGAGCGATCCAAGAGCGTCATCGAAATCGGAA
Organism: Nitrospiraceae bacterium; assembly: GCA_050731295.1. GTDB lineage: Bacteria > Nitrospirota > Nitrospiria > Nitrospirales > Nitrospiraceae > JBOHOS01. Next base: position 3,628 of record JBOHOS010000813.1, read on the forward strand.
AGTTGAAGAAACAATCCGACCACGAGGCCAATCTTCATACGCCAAGGCGCGAAGCCGAGATCGTCGACCGCCTTATGGGCCTGAACCCGGGGCCCTTCCCCAATGAGGCGATTCGATCCGTGTATCGTGAAATTATGTCCGCTTCCCTCTCGCTGGAAGGTCCGCAGAAGGTGGCGTATTTGGGACCGAGAGCGACGTTCACGCATCTGGCCTGCATTCAGAAATTCGGCAACTCCGCCCAGTACCTTCCCGTCAATAGCATTAAGGACGTGTTCAACGAAGTCGAGCGCGGGAGAGCCCATTTCGGCGTCGTCCCGATCGAGAATTCGACGGAAGGAGTGGTGAACCATACGCTCGACATGTTTATCGATTCCAATCTGCTCATCTACGGCGAGGTCTTGCAGGAGGTTTCCCATCATCTGCTGTCGAAAACAGGCCGGCTCGAAGATGTCACAAAAATTTACTCGCATCCTCATGCCATCGCGCAATGCCGCAACTGGCTGGAAACGAATCTGCCGCACATGCCGGTCTCGGAAGTGCCAAGCACGGCTCGCGCCGCGGAGCTGTGTGCGGATGATCCTTCTACGGCCTCCATTGCGTCCGAGCTGGCTGGCCAGCTCTATGGCTTAAAAGTGCTCAGGTCGAGGATTGAAGACAACATCAATAACTTCACGCGATTCTTGGTGCTGTCGCAGAAGCCGCCGGAACGCACGGGCAAGGATAAAACGTCCGTGATGCTGTCCGTCAAAGACAAGGTCGGGGCGCTCTATGACCTGCTCCGGCCGTTTGCCTCGCATGGCATCAACATGACGAAGATCGAGTCGCGCCCTTCTCGGAGAAAAGCCTGGGAGTACATCTTCTTCGTCGATGTCGAAGGACACGTTGACGAGGAACGGGTGAACAAGGCGCTCGAAGAGATTAAGGGCCGGTGCCTGTTCTTAAAAATTCTTGGGTCATACCCCGCGCACAATTAACTGTATGTCGCTGAAGGTTCATCCAAACATCGAATCCCTGGTGCCCTACGTGCCGGGTAAACCGATTGACGAGTTGGAACGGGAACTCGGCATCCCGCGGGCTGTCAAACTGGCGTCCAACGAGAACCCCATGGGTCCTTCACCGAAGGCGCTCGCCGTCTTGGCTCAAGGCGCGGCAACCCTCAATCGGTATCCCGACGGCGGGGCCCATCGGCTCAGGAAAGCGCTGGCGGAACGCTGGAAGGTCACGGCCGATCAGGTCATTCTCGGCAATGGCTCCGATGAGATTCTGGGCATGCTGGCGCGTGCCTTCCTATCTCCGGGCGACGAAGCCGTGATGGCCGACCAGACCTTTATCATTTACAAGATGGAAGTCACCGCGGCGCACGGCGTTCCGGTCATCGTTCCGTTGAAAGACTGGCGGCACGATCTCGTGGCGATGGCCGACGCCGTGACGCCGAACACCAGGCTGCTCTTCGTCTGCAATCCCAACAATCCCACCGGCACCATGGTGAACGGCGCGGAAGTCGACCGCCTGATGGCGCGTGTGCCTGATGACGTCATTGTGGTGTTTGATGAGGCCTATTATGAATACGTGCGCGATCGAGACTTTCCCCATGTGTTGAGCTACGTGCAGCGGAATCGCCACGCGATCGTGCTTCGGACCTTCTCGAAAATTTATGGGCTCGCCGGATTGCGCATCGGCTACGGCCTGACGACCCCGGACATTGTCGAGTATCTCAATCGTGTGCGCCCGCCGTTCAATGCAAATAGTCTGGCGCAGCTCGCGGCGCTCGCCGCGCTGGAAGACGAGGAACATGTCGCGCAGAGCCGTTCGATGAACCACGCTGAAATGGACGTCATGCGCGCCGGTCTCCATGCGCTGGGATTGCAGCCATTGCCCAGCGAGGCGAATTTTCTCTACTTCGATGCCGGGCGGGACGGCGGGGAGGTCTTTCAGGCCCTGCTTCGCCAGGGTGTCATCGTTCGGCATATTCACGGTCGTATGCTGCGGGTCACGATCGGCCTCCCGGACGAGAACCGTCAGTTTCTGCAGGCGCTCAAGCGCATTCTGTTTTCATAGGAGCAAGGACCATTATGATTATCGTCTTAAAACCTGAGGCCAACGAACGAGAGATCGATCATATTCTGGAACGCCTTCGCGAACTCGGATTGAAATCCCACATCTCCAAGGGCGAAGAACGCACGATCATCGGCATCATCGGCGACGATCGGATTCTTCAGAACCAACCGTTGACCGCCTTCCCCGGCGTCGAGAGCGTCACGCCGATCCTGGCGCCGTGGAAGCTCGTCAGCCGCGAGTTCAAAAAGGACAACACGGTGATCGACATCAACGGCGTCAAGGTGGGAGGAAAGAGGCTGGTGATCATGGCCGGGCCATGCGCCGTCGAAAAACTGGAATTGACCGTCGGGATTGCGCACGAAGTCAAGGCCGGCGGCGGGAGCATCCTGCGCGGCGGGGCCTATAAACCTCGCACTTCCCCCTATTCCTTTCAGGGCGTGGGGCGGGAAGGATTGGATTATCTTCTGGAAGCCAAGAAGCAGACCGGGCTGCCGGTCGTCAGCGAGATTCTCGATACGCGGGACATCGAGCTCTTTCTGCAGAAAGCCGACATCATTCAGATCGGCGCGCGCAACATGCAGAACTTCGAGCTGCTGAAGGAAGTCGGCGCGTACGACAAGCCGGTGTTGCTGAAGCGCGGGCTCTCCGCCACAATCAAGGAATTTCTCTTATCGGCTGAATACATCATGTCCCGCGGCAACCGCAACGTCATGTTGTGTGAGCGCGGCATTCGAACCTTTGAAACGCAATATCGGAATACCTTGGACCTTGCGGCGATCCCATCGCTGAAAGAATTGTCCCATCTGCCGGTCATCGTCGATCCCAGCCATGCCACCGGCAAATGGAATTTGGTCGCGCCCATGTCGAAGGCTGCGATTGCCGCCGGCGCCGACGGTCTTCTCATCGAGGTCCATTCCAATCCGGAATGCGCCTTGTGCGACGGAGAAGAGTCGATTAAGCCGACCAAGTTCAAGGAGCTCATGCACGATTTGAAAAAGATCGCGGAAGCGGTAGGCCGGGAGCTGTAACAAGGCCTGGACCACGCTAGTGGGAGAGGCGATCGGATTAAAGCCTCAATTGGTTTAAGGGCTGAATTCAGAACCTCAGCACTCGGTCTTCAGCCCTATTTGAGACATGGCTGTCCACTTTCATCAGGCGGTGATCATCGGCGTCGGGCTCATCGGCGGCTCGCTGGGCATGGTGCTCAAGCGAAAGGGCCTGGCCGAGTCAGTGGTCGGGGCCGGACGGCGGATCGAGAACTTGAAGACCGCCGTCAGGGTCGGCGCCATCGATTGCTACGTCACCGATGCCGCAGACGCGGTTCGGCAGGCTGATCTGATCGTGCTCGCCACGCCGGTCGACACCTACGAAGGGCATCTGAAAGAATGGGGGGCGTCGGTGCCGGCCGGCGCCGTCGTGAGTGATGTCGGCAGTGTCAAAGGATCGCTGGTCGAACTGGCGGAACGACTCCTGCCCGAACGCGCTCGATTTGTCGGCGCCCATCCCATCGCCGGGCGGGAGAAGACGGGGGTTGCGGAGGGGTCCGTCGATCTCTTTCAAGGCGCGCGTTGTATCGTCACGCCGACCGGGCGGACGGATCGGCAGGCGCTTCAGACCATCCGAGATCTATGGAAAGAGGCCGGGTCGGCGGTGTATGAGATGGATCCCTTCCTCCACGATCGGGTGTTGGGCGCGGTGAGCCATCTTCCTCATGTGGCGGCGTTTGCGCTCATCAATGCGCTCATCGATATTCGTGAACAACGGGTTCCCGGATTGGACCTGCTGTCTTATGCCGGAGGCGGGCTTCGGGATACGACACGGATTGCAGCCAGTTCGCCTGAGATGTGGCGGGACATCTTCCTGTGGAATCGGGAGAACGTCGTGGCGATGATCGACGCGTACGAAACTCAACTGCAGCATCTGAAGCGCTGCATCGTCGAAGCAGACGGGCCCGGCATCGAAAAGGCGCTCGAACGCGCAAGACAGGCCCGAGAGCAGCTCAATACGAAGTAACATGGCGTCTCTGACGATCACACCAGGCGGCTTCTTCAGAGGAACGATCTCCGTTCCCGGCGATAAGTCCATCACGCACCGCGCGATCATGCTGAGCGCGCTCGCCGATGGTGACACGACGATCACCGGCTATTGCCGCGGAGAAGACTGTCTGCAGACCATGCGGGCGTTCCGCTCGATGGGCGTCACGATTGATGAAAGCCCGGCCCAGTTGCGCGTGGTCGGCAAGGGGCGGTGGGGTCTTGCTGAGCCCGAGGCGCCGATCGATTGCGGAAATTCGGGGACCGGCATCCGGCTCCTCACCGGTCTCTTGGCCGGTCAGGATTTCTTCACGATCGCCACCGGCGATGAATCCGTTCGCCGGCGACCGATGGGACGCGTGGTCAAGCCTTTGCGAGCCATGGGAGCCACGATCACAGGACGCAAAGGCGGAGAACTGGCCCCGCTGGCGATCAATGGGACTCGGCTCCATGGAATTGATTTCGTGTCCTCCGTCGCCAGCGCTCAGGTGAAGTCCTCGCTGCTCTTGGCGGGATTGTTTGCCGACGGCATGACTCGGGTTACCGAACCCAGGCGCTCGCGGGATCACACCGAGCGGATGTTCGCGTATTTCGGCATTCCTGTGGAACAGGCCGGTCAGACCGTGGCTTTGCAGGGGAGACCGGCGGTGAGCTGGCCCGGGGTGAAAGAGCTGTCGGTGCCCGGCGATCTGTCAGCCGCGGCGTTCTTCGTGGTCGGCGCCACAATCCTTGACGGCTCCGATGTGACGATTACGAACGTCGGCATCAATCCCACCCGTAACGGCGTCTTGGAAGTCTTGTCCGAGATGGGGGCCGACATCCAACTGCTGAACCGACGGGATCAGGCGGGAGAGCCCGTTGCCGACCTACGGGTCCGATCGCACGCGTTGCGCGGGATACGGATCGGAGCCGAGAGGATTCCGCAAACGATCGATGAATTTCCGATCCTCTGCGTCGCGGCGGCCGTGGCCGATGGCGACACTGTTGTCACAGGCGCTGAAGAATTGCGCGTCAAAGAGAGCGATCGCCTTGCGACGATGACCTGCGAATTGGGAAAGATGGGCGTGGCGATTCGTGAAACTCCCGACGGGCTGATTATTCAGGGGTCCGGCGGCCGGCCGCTTCACGGGGCGTCGTGCACAAGCCACGGCGATCATCGGGTCGCGATGTCGATGGCGATCGCCGGGTTGAGGGCCGACTCGCCGACCGATATCGAGGACACGGCCTGCATCGATACCTCGTTTCCGGGTTTCAATGCGAAGCGCTTGGAATTATTGACAGAGTCTGGTCGAAGTTTATAATAGGCAGCCGAACGAGCACCCCGAGGAGCCTCCTGATTATTACTATTGATGGACCCGCCGGCGTCGGGAAAAGCACCGTGGCGAAGCAGCTGGCCTCTCGGCTCGGCTATCGCTACATTGATACCGGGGCTCTGTATCGAGCCGTCGCCTGGAAAGTGACCCACTCCCAGGTGGATCCGTCGAACCACACGGCCGTGTCGGCCTTACTGCCATCGACGCGCATCACCCTTGAACACGATCACGAGTCCCCACGTGTCTGCGTGGACCAGCAGGACGTCACGCGCGACATCCGCACGTCGGAGATCAGCCGGACGGCCTCCGTCGTGTCCGCCCTCCCCTCCGTCCGCGACTGGCTGCTTCCCATCCAACGCCAGATGGGATCGGATGGCCGTGTGGTGATGGAAGGCCGAGATATCGGAACCTGTGTCTTTCCCGGGGCCGACGTGAAGTTTTTTTTGGATGCCGATGTGGAGGTCCGCGCCAAACGTCGCCATCACGAACTCACAACAGCGGGGCAAGCCGCCGCGCTTGACCGGACACGACATGATATCGCGCTACGGGACACGCGGGATCGGTCCCGGGAACTGTCCCCGCTCGCGCCGGCGGCCGATGCGCACCTGATCGACACGTCCGTCCTGGAGGTGGCTCAAGTTGTTGACCGTATGCTGGCCATCGTTGCGTCAAAGTTGTGAGTGCAGTCATTTATTGGTGTCTGTGGCTCCTGTTCTATGTCTTGGGACGACTATTCTTTCGGTACCGGGCCATCGGCCGTGAAAATATTCCTCAACAGGGCGGCCTGTTGGTCGCCGCGAATCACGCGAGCTTTCTCGATATCCCCCTCTTGGGATGCGGGATTCCTCGCCGGGCGGCGTTTCTCGGCCGGCAGGATCTCTTTCCCGTCCCGGGCCTGAAAGGGATTTTGCAGTGGCTGGGCTGGATTCCGATCCGGCATGATCGTCTGGATCGGACGGGGTTTGGAAAAGCGATTGAGTTGATCAAGAGCGGAAAAGTTGTCGTGATCTATCCGGAGGGAACTCGAACGCGTGATGGGAAATTACATCCCGGCAAACCCGGCATCGGAACCATCGTGGCGCAAACCGGCTGCCCGGTCGTGCCCGCGTACATCCGAGGCACCTATGAGGCCTTACCCATGAAATCGTGGCGGCTTCGGCTCCATCCCGTGCAGGTCACCTATGGCAAGCCCATTGACTTTTCGATGGACGCCCGGCGCTATGCCGGGAAAAAGGAATTGTATCGGCACGTGAGCCGCACGGTGATGGCCCACATTGCCGAGTTGGGCAACGTCACTCCGCCGGCGCATTGACCGCGTCCGGCAGCCGGGCCTTTTAACGCTGAGAAAGGCCGCGGCGTCATTCACCATCAGCACCCGACCATGGTCGGAGGATTGGACACGCAGGCATGAATATGGCGTCGAACCAGGCAGAGGAACAGATGGACCGGGTCGCGCTGGCGGCTCTCTATGAAGAGACCTTCCGAAATTTCGAGGAAGGCACGATCATCGAAGGTCGCGTAGTGGCGACCGGTAAAGACAAGGTGATCGTGGACATCGGGTATAAATCGGAGGGGATCATCCCCACCGATCAATTTTCAGGCGAGGAATTGCAGGCCATCAAGGTCGGCGATCGACTCCAGGTCTACATCGAGGATCGGGAAGATACCGAAGGCAATCTCGTCCTGTCCAAGGAAAAAGCGGACAAGATGAAGGTCTGGGAGGATCTGGAGAAGGCCTACAAGGACGAGAAGATCGTCGATGGGCGGATCCTGTCTCGGATCAAGGGCGGCATGATGGTGGATATCGGCGTGAAGGCGTTCCTGCCGGGATCTCAAATCGATCTGCACCCGGTCCGCGACCTCGACGGCTTGGTCGGAAAAACCTTTCCGCTCAAGATCATCAAAATCAATCATCGTCGCGGTAACGTCGTCGTCTCCCGGCGCGTGCTCCTCGAAGAAACACGCGATCGGAAGCGGCAGACCACGCTATCGACGTTGAAGGAAGGCCAACTGATTCAGGGGACGGTGAAGAATATTACGGAGTACGGGGCCTTCATCGATCTCGGAGGCATCGACGGCTTGTTGCACATCACCGACATGTCCTGGGGCCGGGTCGGACACCCGTCGGAGTTGTTCATGGTCGGCGACAAGGTCGAAGTCATGGTGCTCAAGTACGACCGGGACACCGGCCGCATTTCCTTGGGGCTGAAGCAGAAGGGCGCCGATCCGTGGAGCAATGTGGCGAGCAAATATCAGATCGGCACCCGCGTCAAAGGGAAAGTCGTCAGCCTCACCGATTACGGCGCCTTCGTCGAATTGGAGCCGGGCGTCGAGGGACTGGTGCACGTCTCCGAGATGTCCTGGACCCACGAAGTGCGGCATCCGTCCCGGCTCGTCTCGGTCGGCGATCAGGTAGAGGCTGCGGTGCTCAATGTGGACTCCGGGAGCCGGAAGATTTCCTTGGGCATGAAGCAGACCGCGCCGAACCCCTGGGACATGGTCGAGACCAAATATCCGGCCGGAACGCGCATTGAGGGCAAGGTCAAAAGTTTGACTGACTTCGGCGCCTTTGTCGGATTGGATGAAGGCATCGACGGGCTCATCCACA
>JBOHOS010000814.1:0-2068 GCA_050731295.1 Nitrospiraceae bacterium
CATCATCATGGCAATTCGCACCTTTCCCATTCGTGTCGCTGGCAATTCCGGTCCTTTGCCGAACGAGATCACATGGGATGAAGTTGTAAAGCGCAGCGGATACCCTACAAAGGTCCAAGAATTCACCACGACGACAAAAAGACTACGACGTGTTGGCCTATTTGATTTCGAATTGGTGAACAATGCTGCGATGATCAACAGGCCAACCCACATTGCTCTCCACGGCTGTGATTACCTTGCATATCCCAATAAGGGGATTCGATCGTACGAAGAACTCTTGCCGGAGACCAAAATATTCATAGAGGGATTGGAAAATAGACTAAATATTCCACTCTCCTTAATTGGGACCGGCCCCGCAAATGAGGAGCTAGTAGATAGGCGGTAGCATGGCCCATTAATTTTGCTCACCGTTTTCTCGTGGGAGGCTCCAATAGCTAGCAGGAGTGGATGTGCCGTTTATAGACTATTCGGGTTTTGCTGACAACGATGCCGACGCCGAAAGGCGGTTTCAGAAAGCCAAAGAAGATGATCCTTTCCCGGAAATCACTGACGCCCTCCTGAACTCTGCCGACATTTCCGATTATGTCCGCATGACGGGAATGCTCTATCCCTTTCATCTCGATAAGGTCAAATCAGGTTCATATGAAGCTGCGATACACGGCCGATGCATCTGGTGGAATGAAGAAGGAGAGTGGCAAGAGAAGCTCTTAAGTGAAGGAAAACAAGAAAAGTTCATACTAAAGGCCAATTCTATTGCTTTCGTCCAAGTTGAGCCGTTCTTTCGCCTCCCCGACTATATTGCTCTACGATTCAATCTGAAAATTACCCATGTTCATCGAGGTATCCTTCTCGGCACTGGACCGCTGATTGACCCCGGGTTTGAGGGCGAATTATTGATCCCGTTGCACAATCTGACGACAAACGACTATCCCTTCAAATGCAGTGAGGGACTCATATGGATTGAATTCACGAAGGCAAGTCGATTACCAGGAAGCACTCCTCCAAGCGCAAACTCCCTCGGCTTAACTAGACGTGGCAAATACATTTCATTTCCTTCCGACAAAAAGAAGAAGAAACCCGAGTATTACCTCTCCAATGCTTCTCCCCATAGTCCCATTCGAAGCTCGATACCTGAGTCGATGAGAAAAAGTGAGACCTTGGCTATTCAGGCTGCGACTTCGGCGGACAAAGCTTTGCAGGAGGCAGAGAGGGCTCGAAAGACTGTCTTCACGATCACTGGTATAGCAGCTATCGGATTACTTGTAGCGCTGGTTACCTTGGGGTTCCAGACTTGGGACTTAATCCAGAATACCTGGAAGATAGCTGGTGAAGTGGAGCGTGAACTAAGAGAGGATATTGAGCGTGACCAGGGTTTCCAGAAGAAAGCTGAGGATGTAGAAAAACAGATTCAGTTTCTCGAGAAGCGTGTGATAGAGGAAGTCAATGCACTGAAAGCGCAGGTTAATCGACCGAAGCAGGCTTCTGAAAACCGCTCAGGTTTAATTACAGGGAATGGCAAAAAAGAGAAGCCAGGTCATTGATTTGATCAATGCCATCGGAAGGGAAGCCTAGGACAAAGGTGCCCGCCTGCTTGCCGAAACCGTACTCGCAGGATTACTGATTGATTGACATGGAACAGTTAGTTCTAGTTGTAGGCACAGATAAGATTGTACAGAACAAGCCCTTTCAGGGCTACAGCACGGACGTTCACGACCATATTCCCAAACTCTTGGAGCCTTCAAATAACTTCTTCATGCTCAGGTCACAGGCTGAACAGGACGTAAGGTATAAGCAGATCATTCCTTATATCGTGCTGCGCTACAAGGATTCACTGTTTTCATACATACGCGGTAAGAAATCGAGTGAATCCCGACTAGTGGCTATGAGGTCAATTGGAGTAGGAGGCCATATTGAACCAGGCGACCAAAGCCTTTTTTCATCAGATGTCGAGATGTATCTTCAGGCTGCACAGCGCGAGGTTCACGAAGAGGTAATGGTTGAGGTGCCCTACGTCGATCATATCGTGGCATTGATCAACGATGACTCCACTGACGTCGGTAAAGTACAC
>JBOHOS010000815.1:0-1869 GCA_050731295.1 Nitrospiraceae bacterium
AGCGTCCGTAGACGGTGTCATAGTTCAGCAGATACGCGAGGTCCTCGGCCGAGTTGAGATCATTGACGGCCCGCAGATCCAATTCGGGCGTTTCAAGGATAATTTTGAACGCCGCTCGCCCGATTCGCCCCAGTCCGTTAATCGCAATCGTCGCCATCCCTCGCCTCCCTCATCCTCTTTCAGCGCATGCAAGAGCCAGTTCATCTTCTCCGAGCGCCTCGATCTCGCCTGATTCGGTCAGCTCTTGTCGGTACCGCTCACGAAACCCGGCCCACTTTACCGGATCGTGGCCGAACCATTTACGGAGAGCAGTGCTCGGCGCCAACTCTTTTCTCCATTCATCGATCTTTGCCCGTTCCTTGTTAAAGCCTCGAGGCCAGACGCGATCGATTAGGACTCTGGTACCATCTTGTGCGCTGAGCTTGCCGTAGATGCGTTTGACACGTCTCATCTCGCACCCCTTGTCGAATCAATCACGCTTCGTACTCCTCTACGTGTTGCGCCTCTTATAGTATTTCCCGAGATGGCGAATGATTTTCTGTTCATCGCCGACGAGAATCACCTCTCGGGTGGAATCTACCAAGGTTGGAGTTTCGCTCCGTCCAGAGATCCTCTTCAAGGTCGGCCGCCTTGATTTGTCCCGTGAGACGTTTCTGAGGATATAATCAATCTCCCATTCGGACATCTTTAGACGGACCTGTCTGCTATACTCACACTCCTCAAACTGGTAAAGCTCTAACATATTCGTCTCCTCCGTCTGTCCTCCCTCACGTGTGCGGCCGGCTGGCGTCGCGTGCTTCTGAGGCCTTCACTTTGACGAACCGGCGGCAGTGTCGCTCTCCTGGATAAAGCATGCTCCAGAAACGCACAGACTCACTCGCACTGTCGCGCGTCAGATCCCGATAAAGCCTACTATATCCGGCAATCACAGACGGCATTGGCTGGGGCCTGGATGCACAATCATTGCAGGGACAGCACACAACTGCCTTCATGGCCGCCGTTCTCTGTAACCAGCAGTCGTTATTGATCGCCCAACGGACAATTGTGTTGAGGGCTCATGCAAAAGGAGGCACTGCTCTATCAATGTGCGGATGTGAAACCATCTGTCACGCAGTAGGTCGGCCAGCTTTCGTACCGATGCTTCTCGGACTGATGAGTCCAACTGCGTAGGACCCCCTGCTTGTCGAAGGTCAGCACATATTCGTCGCACCAAGACCCTGGAATAGTCCAGTCACTATTGAGTCTGCAATTGAGAGATTGGTAGGAACCCGGTTTGCTGCAACCACTATTCCAAAATCTTATCGTCTCTGATGGCTCCCCCATGCCGGTCTCTTTACCGATTGTCGTCAGGCACAAAGGCGACATCCGTCACTTCATTTTCTTCATCGACGAAGAGCATCACCGCTCGGCCTTTGGATAACTGCGCCAACCTCTGCTGACCCAACGGCCGCACTGCGTAGAGGTGCTCTTTGCCCTCGGCGGTTCGAATCGCAATCGTATTGTTCTCCAAGGGCTTCAGGATCACGCCTGTAATTCTGCTCAGGTTCCCCTTCAGAGGCGTTTTCTTTTCCCAGAGTTCCGCCGCGCGATGCACCGCTTCCTTGTTGCCAAAGGTCACGTCGACAATCTTGTCTAGTTCATCAATGAGAAAGACGGCATCCACGCCCATCGGAATGGAGGCCACCTTGCTCCGCGCGACAGGGCGCACGAAGTGCTCCTCTTCTTTCCCATTCGTGGTACGAATCACCGCCTTGTCATGCCCGGTCTCCAGCGTGTCGGCGAGTTGCCCGCGCACGACACGATGGTGGCTCGATTCGCGAGGCACATGCACATCGACCAGCAAATTTTGATCATTGACGGTGATCTCGA
>JBOHOS010000816.1:0-6679 GCA_050731295.1 Nitrospiraceae bacterium
GCCCCACGATCAACCGATCCGTCGCGATCAAGACGATGCGATTGGATCAGATCGATGCCCCCGACGAGTTGAAAGAATTCAAAGAGCGTTTTTTTCGAGAAGCGGAATCGACGGGCCGGCTCTCACATCCCAATATCGTGACCATCTATGACGCCGGCGAGGAGAGAGCGCTCGGGTACATCGCCATGGAATTGCTGGAAGGAGTGGCCCTCAGCGCCTGGTGCCGGAAAGAGAGGTTGCTGCCGGTGAAGCGGGCCATGGAGATCGTGGCGACGGTGGCGGAGGCGTTGGACTATGCCCATGGCCAAGGCGTCGTGCACCGGGATGTTAAGCCGGCGAATATCATGGTCGGCAAGAACGGCACGGTCAAGGTCATGGACTTCGGCATCGCCCGAATGACGACGGCCAACGCAACCCAGACCAAAGTGATCATCGGGACGCCGAGCTACATGTCGCCGGAACAACTGAACGGCATTACTGTGGATGGCCGGTCGGATGTCTTCTCGGCGGGCGCGGTCCTCTTCGAACTGATGACGGGTGAAAAGCTTTTTGAAGCGGACACGATTTCCTCGCTGCTGTTCAAGATCGCGCACGAGCGGCACCGTTCGGCGGGGCGTATTCGTCCGGATCTGCCTTCCTGTTGCGAAACGATTCTCGATCGCTCGCTGGCGAAAGACTGCGCCGACCGGTATCGAACGGCGGGGGAATTGGCCCAGGCCCTGCGCGCGTGCCTCAGCAGCCTGCCCGGGTGATGTCTCGGGAAGGTGCGCGTCACATGGGAAAGAGCCTGTCTTGGCAGGCAGGCTCAGGGTGGGCGGGTGAGATCGCGCCTGAGGCGGGTGGGTGGAAATGGAAGGGGCGCGTCCCTGGGTCGAAAGCTGGTCTTGGCCACCTCGGGGCAGGTGGTGAGATAGCCGCCTGGGGCGGACGGGTGGAAAAGGACGTCATGCAAATGGAGATCCGTTATGGCGCCAAATCGGACGTGGGACGGAAGCGGAGCCATAATGAGGATTGTTTTTGCGCCGACCCGGAACTTGGTCTGTATGTCGTGTGTGACGGGATGGGAGGCCACCGGGCGGGCGAACTCGCCAGCAGCCTGGCGGTCGAGATGATCGCAAAACACTTCCAGGAATCACATCGCGATCCGAACCTTCCCATGATCGGCTACTACGATCCGGCCTTCACGAGCCGAACGAATCGACTTGCCAGCGCAATCCGGCTCGCCAATCACGTCATCAACAGAGAAGCGCATAATCAACCACAGTTCGCCGGCATGGGTACCACAGTGGTCTCCGCCGTCCTCAGCGATCAGGTCCTGTCGATGGCGCATGTCGGTGACAGCCGCCTGTACCTGATTCGCGGCCACCGTATTGAGCCATTGACGGCGGACCATTCCGTGGTCGCCGAGCAGGTTCGCGATGGCTTGCTCACCGAGGATGAGGCCGAGCGGTCTCCGCAGAGAAACGTGGTGACGAGAGCATTGGGCGCGGAGGTGACCGTCGACGTGGAGCTGGGGGAAATTCCGGTGATGAGCGGGGACGTCCTGCTGCTGTGCTCCGACGGGCTCACCCGAGGGGTGAAAGCCGATGCCATTCTGCAGGTAGTTCGCAGTGAAGATGATGCGCAGGCCATCTCGGATCGGTTGATCGAGATGGCCAACACCGCGGGCGGCGAGGACAACACCACCGTCGTGCTCGTGGCCGTATCGAAGGGGATGCGTCACGGCGTCTGGCGGCGACTCCGTCGTCGAATCCGCACGTAGCGCGAAAAGGCCGTTCATCGGTTGGAAGGAGGCGCCATGCCGGACGTTAGCTCGCACTCGCCGAAGCTCATTGTCAAGCTCAATGACTCGATCCTCAAGGAAGTCGAGATCGCTCAGGGGCAATTCACCATCGGGCGTAAACCGGATAACGATCTCATCCTCGAGAATGCCGCGGTCTCCGGCCATCATGCTCGCCTGGTCCAGGTTCAAAAAGTTTACTTCCTCGAAGACCTGAGAAGCACGAATGGCACGTTCGTCAATGAGCGACGGATCGACCGGCAGCAATTACAGGACACCGACGTCGTGACGATCGGAAAACATCGGCTCATCTTTCGTGATGAGATTCGGAATGGAACGCTTCCTCGGTCGACGTCGGATGGAGGGGACCCGGACAAAACGATGATTCTGAAGAGTCCGAAATCGCCGGACGTGGCGGGCGGCCCTCGAAAGATCGGCGTCGTTCAAATTATCTCAGGCGCGACCGATCGCAATGAATACCAGCTCACCAATCAATTGACGGTCATCGGGTCGCAGGCGAACGCCTCCATCAAACTGAAAGGCTGGTTTGCTCCGAAAATTGCCGCCATGATCGGCCGGCGCGGGGACGGCTATTTCATCAGTACGTCCGAAGAAGTCAAAAAAGTGCGGGTCAACAATCAGGCGGTGAAGGGACGGGCTGATTTAAAGGACGGCGATCTACTGGAGATCGGAAAGATGAAAATGTACTTCTACGTGAAGAATTCCGGCCGAGTGTAGCCCGCACCAATAGCTTAACCCCCCTGCTATTTCCGGAACGGGCGTGTCCGCAGGGCTTGGTAGCAGCCATCGGATACTTCCTGGTAGTTGTCCTCCAGACACTGGAGAATCCGCCCCCCTCCAGGTTCAATCGTCCGGCATAATCGTTTGACATCTGCTTCGCAAGCGACCTTGAATTGCTGCATGTTCTCCTTGATGCGGGTAGCCATGGCGTCAAGCTGCCGGTGGCAGGCGGGAGAAAGCTTGCGCTCATTGTCCTCAAAACATTTTTTCCGTGCCGCGCCCGATTGGTTGCCCGGGCAGAGCTTTTCAAGCTCGGCGAGACAACTCGGCGACAGGCTCTCGTCAGACGGCAGGTCCTGGCTGCGCAGTGAATGCGGAGGGCGCTGAGGCGAGGGCGGCAGTGGAGGAGGCGGCGGCAGCGACGGCGACGGGGAAGATGGGGGCGGCATAGGCGAGGAAGGGGTCGGAGGCGACGGAGGAGATGGCGGAGTTAGCGGTTGCGGGGTAGAGCGCGGAGCGGGAGGAGCGGAAGGCTGCGGAGCAGGCTGAGCCCGATTCACTTGCGCGATGTCCTCCTGCCCCGGAAGGCTCAGGAGCACGACCGCCCACACGCTTCCAAGGATGACCATACTGACGATTCCGACGATGAAGGCGGCGCGAACACGCGGCGATGCCACTGCAGCGACCTCCCGTGGTAGCGACGTGCACGATTGGTCAGGTGACGGTTGTTGAGCACACAGCCTGGTCGAACGGGGGCTGAGTCCCGCCAAAGAATACGCGAAGCACGGCAAAAAATCGACGCCCGGCTGCTCTGTCGGCGGAATCGTACGATGATGTCGGATTTTCAGCGGCGACGGGTACACGCGGTGATTGGAGAGATGTTCGCCAGATCGCCGGATGGCCGCCTCATGAAGAGGCGTTCCCGATCAGAGCACGCTCTCTTAGAAATCACAACCCGCTGCGGTTCCGTGGTAAGATATTCTGCCTGAGAGCAAACGGATGACGGCAAACCTGCGACAACCCTCAATCTTGTGCAGCCTGGGCGCCATGGCGCTCCTGAGTTCGCCCGTCACTGCGGGCGCCCAGATCACTGCCGGCGCGCAGGCGTTGGGACAACCTTCGTCGTCGATCGGAAACTCGATGGGGGCGGCGGCCTCCGAAAAAGAATCTCTTGTCGTCACCTCCGAATATCGCATCGGTCCGGAAGATGTATTGGAGATCAGTGTCTGGCGGAATAGTGATCTCTCGAAAATGGTGACCGTCAGGCCCGACGGCCGCATTTCACTTCCGCTGATCGGCGATATCCAGGCCAGCGGCCTCAGCCCGATTGAACTGACCGCGGCCCTCACTGCCCGATTGAAGGAGTACCTGGAAACCCCCACGGTTTCGGTGATGCTTCAGGAAGTCAACAGCTATAGCATTTACGTCGTCGGCCAGGTTCAGAGGCCGGGCCGCTTTTTCCTCAAGAGCAAGACCACGTTGCTGCAAGCGATAACACTCGCAGGCGGATTCACGCCGAAGGCGGAACGCAACAGGATGGTGATTCTTCGTTGGAAAGGCGGCAATGAAGTGAAATTAAACGCGAGCTATCAGGATATCGTGATCAGGGATCAGTCGGACCAGAACGTCATTCTGAAACCCGGCGACACGATCGTTGTCCCGTCTGAAACCATGGTGCTGACCTACTGACAATCGCGGCAGGCTTTCGCCATTCTTCAGTCCACTTCGACCGGATCAACTCAACCCCCAAACCGCTATATGATGGCCTGCGTCCCAGTAACAAATTCGCCATAGTGCCGACCTGCCGCCACATCTTCTTTCAATCTCATCAGTCAGGGAGTGACCGCGCATCGCGAGCCGCCGAGATAGTCCGGCGCGCAACGGACCGAGCCGGGATACGCGGAACCTGAAGGCGCAAAGAAGGTGTAGGGGGGGACTAGCGATGGATTGAGCGGGTAGGGGCTCGGCGTGTATCTGTGCGGCTGGCTGATCGGTGGCGGGACCGAGAAGAGTCGTTGCGATTGCACAGACTCGCGCTTGAGGCTCGGGAACAATGACAGCGATGTGGGCGGGTATTCGACAGGAGGAATCTGTGGAACGACCCGTGAGACCTGCTTCTCGTGATCGTGATCCGGCGCGCTCTTGTCCGGCGTCATGCTGATCGGCGGTCTTGACGGTGATCGTGACGGAGGGAATGAGACCTGAAGCTCCGCGATCGCGGCCAAATTCTTTAACCCCTCTTGTCGAGTCGATTCTTCCGGATCCAGTTCGGTGGCTTGATCCGGTCTGAAGGCGGCGCATCCCACGAGCAACGCGGTCATCACGAATAGTGTGAATGGACTCTTCTGCATTCTGACATACGTAGGCCGTCTCGTTCTCCCTGTCAATATGAAACATCGCTGTCCATGCGTCTCACGGCCTGATTTCCCAAAGATGTCTTCTAAAAGACTTCATGGGGATGGGCGGCCAGCCATGCTGACAAGCCGGGAATGGGGAAGGACAGGAGTCTCTGCACTTTGACGCAGTTCAACGACGTGTCGGCCGGTCGTGGTGGACCGGGCAAATCCAAGCGAGAGGCCGGTTCGAACTTCGGATTGAGATGCGGCCATCGTTGGGCGAGCAGTTGACCGATCTGCCACCGGGAGAGACGTTCGGCGCCGGCCAGATGGTAGAGTCCCGGCTCCCGTCTCAAAATCAGTTCCCACACCGCGCGAGCCGTCACCATGGCCGGAATCGGGCAGCGGAATTCATCCGTGAACAACGGCACGGTTTGTCCGGCCTGCCAGGCCCGTCGCGTCTCTTCATTGAACCCGCGATCGCCGGTCGCTGAATTTCCGCCGTTCAGCGAGGTGCGGATGACCGTGTGTGTCGGGTTTTTCAGCACGACCTGCTCGGCCGCAACCTTGGTGTCCGCATAGACGCCCAAGGGGTTCACATGAGCCGTTTCGTCATAGTTGCCCTGCCGGCCGTCGAAGACGAGATCAGTGGAAAAGAAAATGAACGGAATGTCGCAAGCCAAGCCCGCAAGCCGCGCGGTGACCTCGACGTTGAGCGTTCGGGCGAGCGTTGGCTGCTGCTCGCAGAGACCGGTCTTCGTCAGCGCCGCACAATGAATCACGATGTCCGGCTGAAGCCGGTGAAACGCCTCTTGAACCGCCGCGGCGTCGGTCAGATCCACTTGCGCGCGCGTGGTGCCATGGATCGCGACGGCAGCCCCATGGACAGGAGCCAGTCGAATTAACTGGCTTCCGATCAGCCCGCCGGCGCCTGTAATCCACACGCGTTCTTTCCGTGGTTCCATATCGTGCCTGTCGCCGACACCTGTGATCCAGCGACCTTTACTTGAAATATTGAGGACTTTTGTAGTAAGGTTACAAGCTTACCGACGACTCGGGGCTACTCGTATAGCCTTATAGGCTTCTTGCAAGAAAGGAGCAAGGATGGCGGTTCCTCTTTCGCAGATGTACACGGTCGCCAAGTATGTCCTGACCCAGAAGGTCAAGGGGGTGAAACGCTATCCGCTCGTGCTGATGATCGAGCCGCTCTTTCGCTGCAACTTGGCCTGCGCCGGCTGCGGCAAGATTCAATATCCCGATCACGTGCTGGACAAACGCCTGACCCCCGAACAGTGCTGGGCGGCAGCCGATGAGTGCGGGGCGCCGATGGTCAGCATTCCGGGCGGGGAGCCGTTGATTCATCCGGACATGCCCGAAATCGTCCGCGGCTTGGTGGCGCGCAAGAAATACGTCTATCTCTGCACGAACGCGATTCTGCTCGAACGAAAATTGGATGACTACACCCCCTCGAAATATCTGACCTTCAGCATCCACATGGATGGTCTGCAGGAAGACCATGATCTCGCCGTCTGTCGCGACGGCGTCTATGATGTCGCCGTCAAGGCCATCCGGGCGGCGCTCAAACGGGGGTTCCGGGTCACGACGAATACCACACTGTTTGACGATGCCAATCCGGAACGTGTCCGGACTTTTTTTGATGACATGATGACGCTGGGCGTCGAGGGGATGATGATTTCGCCGGGCTACCGCTATGCGAAAGCGCCCGACCAGGAGCATTTCCTGCGGCGCGAGCGAACGCAATCGCTCTTCGCCGAATTGCTGAGCGGCATGCGTGCCCGCGGCTGGCGATTCAACCAATCGC
>JBOHOS010000817.1:0-5537 GCA_050731295.1 Nitrospiraceae bacterium
ACCCGTGGTGACTAACCTTTTGCTCGACGCGAAACGCTCACGTTAGCCGGTGGCCTACGCGTGAAAGACGACGCGCTCTCCGGCGGATCACTCCTATTGATGATAGAGCGAGGTACATTCCATGACCGACAACGCCAAGAACACCATATCGACGGTCATTCCGGCGATGCGCTACCATGATGCTCCGGCCGCCATTGAGTGGCTCTGTCGAGCCTTCGGGTTCGAGAGGCACCTGGTCGTGTCCGGCGAGAAGAACACGATAGCGCATGCGCAGCTCACGTTCGGCAACGGCATGATCATGTTGGGGTCCGCGAAAGACGATGAGTTCGGACGGTTGGTAAAGCCGCCTCGCGACCTCGGAGGGATGGGCACGCAAAGCCCCTATATCATCGTCGATGACGCCGACAAGCACTACGCCCGTGCGGTCGCCGCGGGGGCAAAGATCGTTCTTGAAATCAAGGACGAGGATTACGGTGGCCGTGGCTATTCATGCCGGGACCCGGAAGGTCATCTCTGGAACTTCGGCACCTATGATCCCTGGGCTGAAGAACATTCGTGAAACCACCGGTGTGGTGTGCCTCATGCGGCAGAAGCGAGCCTTCGACCCGCGACCGAGCCTATGAGTCACGAACGGCAAATCTCTAGGCTGGACGATGGTACGCGGTTTGGATTTACAGAAGCCTGCTCTTTGCGCCACAGATCCGGGCAACTGAGCCGCGGTATTCAATGGAGAAGAGCGTGTGCAGGTGAAGCTTCCGGCGCGCATCTACCACCTCGCCGAAGCGGCGAACTGGCCGTCCATTCGTCGAGTCGGCCTGTTGAGCGCCACGGCTCTTCTCGATCTGGCCGGCGTGCGCGGAGACCAGCGGGACCGGATCGAATGCTTCCAGCGGATTGAACGCATGGAGTTACCGAATGGGGTGCACGTGCGCGACCAGAAACCGATGCCCGTGAACGCGTTGAAGAAGTGCCTTGTCGGCATGACGCCCTCGGAATGGTACGAACTGATCAACTCCAAGGTATTCTTCTGGCTAGACGTCGATCGGCTGAATCGGCAACGTGGCGCCTGTGAACCGTGGCCGCAAGTCGTTCTGGAAGTAGACACTGAGCGACTCTTGACTCGGCACGCGAAGCGGATCGCGCTATCACCGATCAACACCGGGAACGCACGCCGCCGGCCCGCGAAACGCGGGCGATGCACGTTTGTGCCCTATCGGGTGTGGGTCAAGTCAGGCTGGTCGACCGAGACGGAAGGGCTCGAAACCCCTGTGTGCAGGCGGAGACATCAGCCGGTCGAACTGACCGTCGCTGATGCCATACCGGACATTATGAGCGTGGTGGTTCGAGTTCATCGTCTCGGACCTGGGGAAACGTTCTGTCCGGCGACAGACGACTAACCAGACGGCATGGATGCGAAGTTCCCAACAAACCCCCAGAAGCGATCAATCCCTCTCAATCGGTGAGAATCCCAAGCTCTACGGTGTGCTCGCGTCGTGGTGGCCTCGTCTCTCGGCACGCTCCGTCATTTTAGGGTCGGAGGACTTATCCGAAGTGATAACGTCTTTCGTACCTCATGATTCAAATGCCTGCATAGACCTCTAGAACTTCGCACAAACACCCAGATTTCTCCTTCAACTCTCGGCAGGCCATCGGAATAGTTCATGCTGATGCCATCAAGTGAATGCACGGTTAAATCATGTATCGCCCTTGCGAACGTCCTATTTGACGATATCGAGTAGCTCGACTTCAAAAATCAGCGTGGCGCCCGGCTTGATCGTGGGTGGCGCGCCACGGTCGCCATACGCGACATTCGAGGGACACACCAAACGGCTCTTCCCGCCCACCTTCATCTGCTGCACGCCGTCGGTCCAACATTTGATGACCTCTCCCAGCGGAAATGTCGCCGGCTCTCCTCGTTGGACGGAACTATCGAACACGGTCCCGTCAATCAGCGTGCCGTGATAGTGGACTTTCACCGTGTCCGTGGTCTTCGGCGCGGCGCCTTTTCCGGGTTTGATCGTCGTCATGATCACCCCGGAGTCCATCTTGGTCGCGCCCGGTTCTGCCGCAGCTTTGGCGAGGAAGGCCGCCCCGGACTTCTTCTCACCTTCTGCGGCCACGGCGGCCCGTGCTTGCTGCAGTTGCTGAATCTTCGGCCCGAACGTTTGGAGATCAACCTTGCGAGGACGCTTCAAGACGCCGTCCGTGAGGCCGGCCTTCACCATCTCCAGTTCGGATTCGGTCAGATTGAATGGGCCGAGCGACTGACTGACCGCCACGCCGAGGGCATAGAGGGTCTTCTGGTCGTCGGTCGCGGAATCTGATGGAGCGGCGAATGCCGTGGACATGGCGATACAGAGTAGAGCCGATAAACAGGACAAAACGAGTCGCATGGGGTATCCTTTCTTCAGGTGTGGCATGGATGACGACACAGTCCGCGCTGCACGTGGGACCGGAACGGTCAGGATATGACAGTCTTCTTCTAATCCTCAACCGATTTCTGATTGGAAAGAGAACGCAGGCTGCTTCAGACGAGGGCATGAGTTCGAGGTCCCTTCCTGCTGATGATGACAAGCCTTCGGATCTTCCTTCTCAGTCTCTCGATCGGAAGCCTTGTCGGAGTTATTCCGCTACTTCTCACCGTCCGTCGCGATCCCTTTGATGCGCTGAGTAGTTACGTCATCTGGCTACTCGGGTTCTTTTTCGCCAGTTTGATCATCGCCTTCTATCAACCGGGGCAAGCCCGCCGGTGTGCCTTTTGCGTCGGGGCTGGGCTTGCGCTCGCCGGATACTTCCTCATCGAAACTGACTCATCAAACCTCTGGCCGTTGTCACTGATCTTTTCGGCTTTTGTTGGAATGCCGCCCGCGTTTGCCGGGGCTCATCTTGGGAAGGTCCTGAGCGGCCATGCCGAGGAGTGGGCCGGGAAAAGCAATCGGCCATGAAAGTATTCGGGGACCTGCTGTCCTCATCGCACTGTGGCAATATTGCCGGCTGGCGGTGCGTCTTTGCGCTTTTCCTCTTGGTGGCACCCTCTCCGATAGCCGCAGCCGAGCCCCGTGTGCAGGTGATCGAGACCGCCCCCTCTTCTCCGGCTACATTGGGACACTGGGAGCCATTTCATCTGCGCATCGGGTATGTGGCGGATCGAGCCATCCGCGTGCGCGCGAATGCCTTCTTCCAAAACAAACAGGTCACTTCGATCAGCAGCGGTTCGCCACGCTACGAACCGGGCACAGAGGAAGCCTACGTCTGGCTGGCGTACACTGAGGCGGCGCGAGTCGACAAGATTCTTGTCACGGCGGAAGACGACGCCACGCGTAAGCCGCTCGCACAGACCGAGCTGCCGGTCGATCTCACCTGGACCGGCATCAAGCAACCGATGGCGTCGCGTCCCTATGCCGACTGGGTGGAACGCATGCGCGCCGAGAACGAGCGCCGCAGTAAAGCCGAGACCGTTGCGTACATGAACCGTCCTGCCCCTTGGTGGGAAGGAGGGCTGTCCCTTGCTCTAATATGGGCCGGGCCGTTTTATTTTGTCATGCAGGTCGCGTTGCTCAAACGCTTTCGCGAAGGGTGGCGCCGTGCGGCGGCCGTGCCCGCTGTGCCTATGGTTGGCGTGTTGATATACACCGTCTATGCCTTTCTGGCGGGCAGCAATCTGTTTCCGCTCATCCTGATCTTCACCGCCCCGTTTGCGTTGCTATACCTGCTTGGGTTAATCGTGGTTCGGCACGTGGTCTTACGGAATCCACATGAGGAAGCCGCTGCAGTCAAGTAGCCTGAATTCAATGTGACTCTATTGCTACCCACTCCCCGCCCCAGGCGCGCCGCGAGGCACCCCTTCTCGATCTTTGTTCTCGGCTCGTCGAAGTCTCAACGTAGCCTGTGCCTGACAGGAGCCTGCTGAGTTTTTAGGGCCATGGGGAGAAGAACAGGTGGATCAAAATGGATGCATTATCGAAGCAGATACCGGCATGTATATGACCCGATACCCGGGAATTCCGTTTCAGAGGCTCGCCGAAGTGGGATTGACGCTGTCGGAGGCCTTAGATCCTCTAAACCTGTGACACATACCGTTGCCATTTCTGCAATGCAGCGACCGCGATGAAGCCTGTCAGTGCAGCAGGCTGGAATGCGGCTCCGGGACGACATTGTTCCCACCGTTGGGTGGTGTGCCGAGGTCGTGACGTGTAAAGGAGAGACTTGCGTTCAGGATGGCTTTATCTTCCGGAAGCAGGAACGCATCGGGGTACGTCAAATATCCAAACCCCATCAGCGGACCGAATGGGCAATTCACCTCGCATGCAGGCGGATGGGGAAGGCCAAACGCGTGGCCAAGTTCGTGGCCGAGGCCGCCGATCCAACGATTGACGCCTAATGGCTCTAAGCCCACGAGGCCGCGCAGATCATGGGCGGGTAATACAGCCACGCCTCCGCCCCCTGATCCGTCTCCCTCTGCGTCCATATAAAACACGGAAACCTGGTTGGCATCAAAGAATCCCCCACCTCGAAGTGCAAACGCATCATTGGAAACATCGAAGAAGTACTGTGTGAACGAGGTAGGCGAATACGAGATGGACGGTTTACCGGTAAATACCGGTTCCACGATCGGTGAACGGAGGGTAAACGTCTTCCCGCCCAATTGGTCGGCATACCAGTCTTGCAAGTTCAGAAGAGCCTCAGAAATAGCGGTCTGATAGGCAGGGTTGAAACTGCGATCCGAGGGAATCAAATACAGTGTCCGCACGTCTGGGACAGACGTGGCTGAAACAGGCGGTGAGAAAAACTGTGAAGATCACACACATCCTTTCAATTCTGTGATGCACAGTTGCCAAAAAACTTCGGCTTGGTAAGAGGGGCCTGAGTCACGTCGAGCTGGCAATCTGACGTCCACCGCAGACAATCCAGCGTGCTACACTGCAACTTTCGCCCCGTTCCCATGCGCCGCCGTCTTGGGACCTCCCAGCGAATCGCGGGATGTCAATCAACGATTGAAACGATGTCTGTGATCCCGACAGAAAAACAGAAGGAGCGCTGCTATCACACAACTGATCACTGTATTGCCCGCTGCGCCAACCTTACTCATCTCATACCTTCCCCTGTAAGCCAATGGTTGGACTGCCCCGCATTCTGGCGTTCGGCTTTCTCTTCCTATACCTAGAGCGGATGACGCCCTTCACTCGATGGTCTTTCGAACGGTGCCGACGGCTTGTTTCACAAGGCGTTCCACTCTCCCCACTGCTTTCCCGGTCTCACGCGCGATCTTCAGGAGGTTGCGCTTGGCCTGACTGGTGTGCTTCTTTGCTGTCCCCCGTAATTCGGATGCGGCTTGCTTTGTCCGCTTCCCGGCTTTGGACAGTGCTCGAGTCTGTTTCTTGGCCACGCGCCGCACTTGTTTCGACGTGGCCTTTGTTCGCTTCTCGGCTTTGCGTCCTGCCTTCGAAGCAGCCTGAGCGATTTTCTTCGCCGTGCCTTTCATATCGGTCTCCTTTTCTAAAATGTCGTTTGTTCAGGCCATCCGCGCTGTTCGATTA
>JBOHOS010000818.1:0-2049 GCA_050731295.1 Nitrospiraceae bacterium
TGATCTTGGTCGACACGTCAGTTTGGATTTCATCATTTCCGCACGGGGAGTGAGCAGCTGCGGTCTTTGCTCGATGAGGAACAGGTTTTATGCCACCAGTTCATTGCAGGTGAGTTGGCTTGTGGGACATTGCGGAATCGGCACGAGGTACTTAGCCTGTTAAGGGCTTTACCTCAAGCTCGGGTGCTGGAACATGAGGAGGTATTGCATTTCTTGGAGAGACGACACCTATACGGTCGCGGTTTGGGCTGGGTAGATGCACATCTAAGAAAACCAGCATTTCCCAGAAATTTGATTCTTGACACTTTGGGAATACACCGTTAAGAATTTGGAGCGACGGCTGAAGAAAGGGAAGCGCCATGATTAAGAAACGAGGGCGGTCAACGGTTGCTGAAACGGGCTCCTTTCTCACGCCATCGAGTTCTCTGCTGGATAATCACTTTGAGGAAATGCTTGAAACCGTGGAGGAGATTCGGGTGCTTGTCGCGATCTTGAAATCTCTTTCGCCTGCGGATGAGAAGCGAGACGAGTATGAAGGACGACTCTACGTGGCCCTGACTCACCTCGACCACCATGTCAAGCCGGCCATCAAGGAATGGGACCGCGTTGTGGATCATATGCCCAATGACTGATGACTTGAGCGCTTTCTTATTCCACTATCCGCAGCTCCAACCACGCTGACCTTCGCAACATCGGCCATCATCGCTTGATCGACGACTCTGAGCCCTTCCCCCAGACGCTTACATGAAGAGAGCCGTCGGCAGTTAGCTATCAAGCAGCATTCCGCATGTTGATGGCTGAAGGCTGAGAGCTAAGGGGGTCGCTGAGCCAGAAAAGACACACCCGGCACATCTCAGATTTTCCCGCAATGTCCGCTAGACAATTTTTCGTAAGCAAGGGATATTCCGCCCGGAATAGGGGTTTCACCGAGAAGGTTTCACCTTAAACTTGTAATTCCCCGTAGCTTGCTACGGGGAATTACAAGTTAAAAAAACGACTGCGCGTCTAACAGGCGTTTCGATCCAAAAATTGGGTCCAAAATTGGGGTCAGAGTACTATTCCAGGGAGTTGACATCAATATGTATCAACAGTATGCTTTGATGCATGAGAACGACCATTAACCTGCCGGATGAACTCCTGACCCAGATCAAGAAGCTGGCGGCCATATCGCATTCGACAGTTACGGCACTGATCGAGGATGCATTGCGCGAGGCGCTTGCAAGACGCCGCACGCGCCGGCACGAGCGCGTGACATTGAAGACATATGGAAAACAGGGACTTCTTCCTGGAGTGGACATCGACGATACCGCCTCCGTATTGGATGTGATGGAGTCATCTGTTGGTCCTGCCCGACGTTAATGTGCTGGTCTATGCTCACCGTGAGGACTCCACCCGCCACTCTGATTATCTGGATTGGTTGAATCAGATCCTGAGTTCCGAGGCGACATTTGGAATCTCCGATCTCGTTCTGAGCGGGTTTCTTAGAGTTGTGACCCATCCGCGCGTCTTTGGCGATCCAACTCCACTGGACCTCGCCCTACAGTTTGCCGTGTCGTTGCGCAATCACCCCAACGCGGTGACGCTTGCGCCCGGCGAACGGCACTGGGATATCTTCCAACGCCTGTGCCAAGAGGTGAACGCAAAGGGAAATCTCATTGCCGATGCCTATTTGGCCGCTCTCGCTATTGAGACCGGTGCGGAATGGATCACGACCGACCGGGACTATGCCCGCTTTTCTGGCCTGCGCTGGAAGCATCCCCTAACCTGACCTGCCATCTCGCTCGATTCAGATTTCCCCGGAATGTCTGCTTGACAATTCCTCGCAAGCAAGTGATATTCCGAACGGAACACGCGTTTCCTTGGACAAGGGAACTACCTTGAAATAGGCCGTTTGGATCACCGTCTCCGTCGCAGCTCATTTAAACTTGTAATTCCCCGTAGCTTGCTACGGGGATGACCGTATCAGTATTCTCTGGTCTGTGCAGGACCAGGGAGAGCAAACGGTTCGGAAAGGCGCGCACTGCGCCTGGCAAATTCACTATCACAGAG
>JBOHOS010000819.1:0-1780 GCA_050731295.1 Nitrospiraceae bacterium
GCCTTGGGCAGTTCCTTTCGGATCAGCCAGGGATAGGACAGGTTCAGCCGAATATCATGATAGTAGCGATACAACTGCTTGAGGCCCTGAAACGACGCGAGCACCCGCTTGAATGGATTGCCGGCAAAATAGAAATTGAAGGCGTGCTCCAGCGACGCATCGCCTTCGTGGGGGGAAAAGATCTGGATGTCGCGCCAGGAGAAACAGACCAGATCCGGCGCGAAGGCCGAAGCGGTCTCGCGGAGCACCTGCGCCCGACGCCCCTGAGGATAGGCCGACAGGTCCAGGATGCGCTGGCGCACGTCCGGTCGCCGCCGGTGGATAAAATCCGCCAGGTAAGTCACCCCAATGGGATAGACCTTCTTGCAGGGAAGGAAGACGTAGAGAATCGAATTTTTCATTTATTGATCTGGTGATTTGGTGAATTGAAGAAAGAAACTGACTGTTCTTTCAGGATTTCAAATCGCCAGATCACCAAATCTCCAAATTATCATTTCACCTTATTATTTCACCGCGATGTGGATTGCCACTATCCCGCCGCTTAGGTTGTGATAGTCCACGCGCTGGAAGCCGGCTTTCAGCATCAAAGTCTTGAGCGCCTCCTGGTCGGGAAATGCCCGTATGGAGGCCGGCAGGTACTCATAGACGCCGGTCACGTCGCGGGCGACCAGGGTCCCGATCCACGGCAGGAGCCGAAAGGAATACCAATCATAGGGACCGCGCAGCCACGCGGATGTGGGTCGGGAGAATTCCAAGCACACGAATCGACCACCCGGTTTCAGTACACGCCGAATCTCGGTCAATGCTTGGATCAAGTTGCCCACGTTTCGAATGCAGAAACCCGCCGTGACGGCATCGAACGCCCCTTCCTGAAACCCGAGCCATTCGGCGTTGGCGCGGAGGCACGCGACGCGGTTACTCTTCCCTCGGCGGGCAATCTTGCGCGCGCCTTCGAGCAACATGGCCGCATTCAAATCCGTGGCGATCACCCGCCCGCCCTGCCCCATGCGTGGATCAAGCAAGAGAGCGAGGTCGCCCGTGCCTGCGCCGACATCGATCGCGCGTCCATTGGCCGTCAGCGGAACATAGCTCACAGTCCGGCGTTTCCAGCGATGGTGGAGCCCGAAGCTCAGCAGCGAGTTGTTCAGGTCGTACCATCGCGCAATCGCCGTGAACATCCGTTGCACCGCTTGTTCCTTGGCCTGGCCGGGCCAAGAGGGAACGGACGTTGCCGGCGGCACCTTATCTTCGTATCGAGCTCCGAGCATAACGATGCAGGTTTCAGGGGAGATGGTGAATCACAAGGCGAAGTAGGCGAGGCCAGATGCGAGGCCGCAGGTGAAGCTAAAATCGGAGGCGTACCCTCTGAAGTACGTTAGGGACTTTAGCGAGCCGAGAACGAAGCAGATGGCCACGGATCGTTCGCCGCAGTACCAGGGTCGTAGCACCCGCGCCTTCGCTTTGTCAAGGCGAAGGGCTTGTGTTCACCGGCCGGCGAACGTATAGTCTGCGCGATTTGTTGCACTGCGATCCAGCCCAGGAGGCCGCATGATACCGGCATACGTCTTGTTGCTTCTCTCTCTTCTCTTGCCCGCACTCGCCTTCGCCGGAGAAATCCGCGGGACCGTCACGGAAGGCGGCAAGTCCGTCGGCGCCGGCGTCTCGATCGAGGTTCGCTGCGGCGAGAAGACCTACTCCGCCTCAACCGACAAATACGGCTCCTACCGGTTGTTCGTGCCGGACAAGGGCACGTGCGCCCTGCATGTGAATTATCAGAACC
>JBOHOS010000820.1:0-6725 GCA_050731295.1 Nitrospiraceae bacterium
ATCCCGTGGTGGTCACCAGCACCCCAAGCAGTGGGACCTTTGCCGGTTCGACGGCGACCGCGACCCTCACCTTCCCGTCAAACCAGATCAGCCTCCTGAATGTCTTTGGGACCTTTACGCTGCCTCCGCTTGTGGCGACTCTGTTCCCTCTCATTGATGGCGAACCGGTGGAACGCATTCTGGTCGTCGCTGCTCATGGGGAGGGATCCCACGTGACCCTGATTTCCCGTTCGGGCAAAGCACTGCCGGCAGCGGAGATGCTGGCTGAAGCCCAGTAGCGCGCACGCGAGATGCTTACGGATTCTTGATGGAAAGGGAAAACATGGCCATGCCGATGCACCGGATACCGCGATGGACAGGTGGATTCGCGCTGATGACAAACCTGGTGTTTTTCTGGTCCCTTCCGCTTTGGGCTCAAACCTTTAACAGTGGCAGTACTGGCTCGGATGGCGCCTTTGCGCCGACTTGTACGCCCACTCCCTGCTCCGTCACGGTCCCCTTAACGAATAGCGGCATCTTCAACTTCACGACCGTGACAATTCCGTCCGGTGTCACCGTGAAATTTGCCGCCAACGCCGCCAACACCCCGGTCACGCTACTGGCCACCGGCGATGTCACCGTTGCCAGTGGCGCCATCATGGATGTGAGTGGCTCGCCTGGGATTGGTGCATCAGCGTCCCGTCCGATCGTACACGCCGGAGGACCGGGAGGACCCGGCGGATTTGCCGGAGGGCAAGGCGGAGCACGCGGCTCCGCGAATAGCTCGGCTTCAGCAGGTCAGGGACCGGGCGGAGGCGGCCTTCCGAGCTCCGCCAGCGGATTTTGCGGGGTGGGAGGCACCTATGGCGCCCCCGCATCGTTTACGTCTCTCATCCCGCTGTTGGGCGGTTCCGGGGGCGGCGGGCAAAACAGCGCGGTGGGTGGAGGTGGGGCCTGTGGCACGGGCGGCACGTGCGCCACGCAGCCCGGCTCATCAGGCGGCGGGGGCGGCGGCGCCATGCTCATTGCCTCATCGACTCGCATCATCGTGAATGGGTCGATCAAAGCCACTGGTGGGCTAGGAGGCACGGTGAGCAACCTCACGGTGCAGACGGCCGGAAGCGGAAGCGGTGGCGCCATCCGGCTGGTGGCCCCTCAGATTTCCGGCGTAGGGACGCTGGATGCACGGTCAACGATTACAGGATGTGTTGGGGAGCCGGGCCGGATTCGTCTGGAGGCTTCGACACTCACGTTCACTGGGACGAGCAATCCGGCCGCATCAACATCCAGCACGCCGGGTCCCGTCACGGCGGCTAGTATACCTCCCCTCACCGACTTGCCCACGTTGAGGATCAGCGCGATCGGCGGGGCGGCAGCCCCGCCCGCGTCTTCCGGTTTCTATACGACGGCGGATGTCACGCTTGCAGCCGGTACAATCAATCCAGCGCCCGTCACACTGACAGCCACGAATATTCCAGTTGGAACGGTCTTCTCTGTCAAGCTCGTGCCGCAATTTTCAGGCCCCGTAACCGTCACCACCTCGCCCTCAACGGGGACCTTTGCCACCTCCACTGCCGCCGCCACTGTCAGTTTTCCCACGGGCCAAATCAGCGTCCTGAACGCCTTTGGGAGCTTTACGCTTCCGCAGATTGCCGGTTTCTTTCCACTGATTGACGGCGAGCCCGTGGACCGGATGATCGTCGCCACGACCGACGGCGGAACCTCGATCGTGACCTTGATCAGTCGATCAGGCAAGAACGTTCCAGCGGACCCGATCCTCTTCAGAAAGATAGGCCGTTAGTCATGTTCGTGTTCCCCTCGTGCTCCGCTTCGACTACCGTCCATCCAGAAACTCCTGATAATACTGTTCCAAGACATGTGCGCGGGATTCTTCGATGACCACCAATTGCCGCTGGTCGAAGGTGTTGGCCCAGTAGAGATAGATCAGCTTCGGAACCTTCCCTAACTCGACGTGCACCTGACGCCCGCCGGCTTCTTCCAGGGTGGTGGTCTTCAGAATGTCTTGGTTTGATAATCGAGACCAGGCGAATTGCGCGGCGACCGTGTGATTTTCGTACAGCGGGAGGGTCGAGAGGTCGGGAGTGTCCGGCCGGCCGCTCGCCGCCCGAAGCCATTCCGACAGTCGCTCTGTGGTCCGGCCGGCCGCTTGGATTGCCGCCTCACCTCCGACGAGAAGGACGGACGAGCCGGCGGCGGTCACATACAGATAGGCCAACGATCCGGCGGCTACGCCTCTCTCGATGTGGATAAGCCCGAACGGTCGAACGTCAAGGGACTCGGTATGGATGACGGTCCGATCCGGAAGCCGCTCGTGCACGGCCGTCGCCGCGACGCCGTCACAGCGACACAACTCGTCGTCATCTCTATATTCGGGCGCCTCGCTCCAGGGGATGGACGTCTCCCCGACGGCAGCCGAATGCCGGGTCAGCACAAAAAGGGGTCCGTCATCAGCCACCTCTTCGACGATTAAATAGCGAAGAGGAAGAGGCGGCTCCAGAAGATGGAATCCTCTCGCGCGGAGGGCGCGCTGGAACGGGACCCGGCGGGCGAGCTGCCGGGTTTTCTCGAAAATAATGAATCGGCCCTGCGGCGTGAGCGCCCGGCTCACTGCGTCCAACCTGACATCCAAACCCGTCCGCCGCTCAAAGTCCGCCTGCAGTGCCCCATCGGCTGGCCGGTCGAATGTCTGCCACGTCGTGCTCGGAATCCCGGAGTCGCTTTCTGATTGCAAGAGCGCATGCGCGGAGATCACGAGGTCATAGGTCCCCGATACCCGATCCTGTCCTGCATCGAGGTATTCGAACCGGATATTCGTCAGTCCCAATGCCGAGGCTCGTTCTCGGGCAACCCGTACCGATGCCTCCGAGCGATCGATTCCGACGAATGCGATATCGGGAAATTGCCGGGCATAGAACGTCGCCAAGACGCCGGGGCCGCACCCGAAGTCCAACACAGATTGAGCGTCCCCGATCCGTTCGGCTACTCGCGGACCAAGCGCTTCGTAGTAGTCATAGCGTTGACTATAGAGAACCGGCAGAATTTGGGGAGCGGCCGTGAAGTCATAAAAGGCCACCTCCGGAGCGGCGCCGGGGCCTGGAGTGCGCTTTTGTTCGACAAGAAGATTGAGGTCGGTGAGATCTGTCGCGCTGAGAACTTGGCGCTGCCAGTGAAAATACGCCGCATCGGACTCGAACCGCCGAAGCCCCCACCAGGCAAGATGCTCTATGAGCGACTCTCGATAGGACACCAAACCAGCCTCAACATGGTCTGAACGCCTATAGGATGCTCAAAAAGACCGCCCAACGCGACCGCAGGTGAAGTCAAAGCCGGAGGCGTAGCCTCTGGGCTACGTTGAGGACTTTGGCGAGCCGAGAACAAAGTTGGAGGTCTTTTTCAGCATCCTAGGAAGGGCGTTTCAGCATGATCGCATCTTCATACGTCACCGGCACCGGATGCGGGTGGCGAAGCTGGCCGGTTCCCAAGATGACATATTTCTGGGAGGTCAGTTGTTCCAGAGCAATCGGTCCACGCGCATGGGTCCGCATGGTGCTGATGCCGATCTGGCATCCGAGACCGAACTCCTCTCCATCGTGCAAGCGCGTCGAGGCATTGATCATCACGGCAGCCCCATCCACTTCCTGCGTGAACCGCATCGCCGCCGCATAGTCCCGCGTCACAATCGACGCCGTATGGACGACGCCGTAGCGAGCGATGTGCGCCAGCGCCTCATCCACATCTTGGACTATCTTGACCGCCAAGATCGACGACAAAAACTGCTTGGTCCAGTCCTCGTCTGTCGCGGCCTTCAATTCCTTATACGCCTGGAGCGATTGAGCGCCGGCTAGAGCAATGGTCTTGGGGCAGCCCCGCACTTCCACCTTGAATTCATCCAATAAACGGCAGACCAGCGCCGGAACGAGTGGGCGGGCAGTTGATCGGTGGACCAAGAGAGTATCGACGGACCCGGACGCCATCGGAAGTTGCGCCTTCGAATTAACGACCACGTTTTGCGCCAATGGGAGATCGGCATCCGCATCGATGTAAACGTAGGAAAGACCGCCGTCATGGCACAGGATTGGGAGACGGGTCTGCTCAATCACGGTTTTCCTCAATCCGGCGCCGCCTCGCGGGATCACGGCATCGAGATACAGAGTCTGGCGGAGCAATTCGATCGCCGCCTCTTTTTCGGGGCGCTCGACAAACGTGATGGCCCCCACGGGAACACCGGCTCCTTCCGCAGCCTCACGCAGGATGACCGCCAGCTTGGTATTCGTGTGAATCCACTCGGAGGCGCCGCGAAACACGCAGACGTTCCCGGACTTCAAACAGAGCGCCACTGAATCCGTGGTGACCTGAGGACCGAATTCCGAAATAATCCCAATCACGCCGATGGGGGTCCGCACCCGGCTCACCTGCATGCCGTTCGGGCGCTGATGCATCGAGGTCACTTCCCCGACCGGATCGGAAAGATCCGCAACCCGTCTTAACCCCTCGGCCATCGCCTTAATGGCGTCGGGTGTAAGCCGAACTCGTTCGACCGCCTCGCGCGCGGCCTCGCGGTCCAAAGTCTTGCCGACGGTTTCAACATCCTTTAGGTTGGCTTCAAGCAGCGCCTCTTCCTCAGCCTCAAGGCGGTCGGCCATCGCCAGTAAGGCTTTGTTCTTGATAACCCCTGACAGAAGAGCCATAGGACGGGCGGCTTCGCGAGCCTTTTTCGCGATGTTCGTCACATAAATCTTAACCGGCACTTCAACCATTCGGACACCTCGTCTACTTTCAGCTACGCGGGGGGCGACTATACCATCCGTATCCAGTGAGAGTCAAAATCAGACCGTCCTCGTTCTTATTCTCATAGCGGCATTACAGCAGAGCCGCTATTTCAACCTCTCCGCAGGACACCATTCTCTTCATCTTTCGCAAGACCGTCGACATGTTTGTGGACGTTCATGCCTCTTCCATCGCCGCAATAAGAAGTCATCCGACGACGGTTCTTGGCTCAGAGCCTTGACAAGGTTTTCTCACTATGTAACCATTGGATACAAACATAAGATGTAGTCCGGAGCAGTGAGCAAGTGTCTGTACCCAGGGAAGCTTGATGCGTATGGATAAAGATGGTCGCTCCCCTATGGAACGCCAGATTGTATGTTTCCAAATTCCGACCTTTGAAATTGCACTGGCGCGGCTACAGAACACCTCTCTCCGAAGCCGGCCGGTCGCCATCGCGCCAACGCACACGCCCCGCGCCTGCCTGCACGAAGTGTCTCTTGAAGCGCACGATGATGGTCTCCGACCCGGGATGTCGGTGGACCTCGCTCGTCGTTTCTGCCCGTCCCTGCGCCTGATCTCTCCCAACCCGCTACGCGTTCGTCACGCGCATGACCGGATTCAAGCCATCGTGGCTCGGTACGCGCCGGTCTGGGAACCGGTCCAGCCCGGCCATGTGTTTCTGGACCTTACCGGAACGGGTCGTTTGTTCGGGCCGGCCATCGAGACCGCCAGTCGTATTGATCGGGAAATGACCCACCAACACGGATTGACTGGCGTCATCGGGGTCGCAAGCAACAAGTTAGTCTCCCGCGTGGCTGCGGCGACACTCCTTCAGCCCCCTCAATGCTGTGATGTCAGACCAGGGCTTGAACGGACCTTTCTTGCTCCCCTGCCGATTTCCCTCCTGCCCGGTCTGAGTCGGGCAGTCGCGCGAAAGACGCTAGCGTTGTTGAATGATCTCAATCTTCACACGCTGGGACAAATCGCAGAGATTCCGCTGCCCGAGCTTGAAATGGTATTGGGACGACCTGCGACACTTCTTCACCGCTGGGCTCATGGTATCGATCCGTCTCCGGTTCTGCCGCCGGTCCAGCATTCTCGTCTTGAACTATCCCGACGCGTGGAGCCGGATGAAGTGGACGATGCCAAACTCCTCGGTGTTCTCCGCGAACTCGGAGACGGTCTCTGTCGGCAGCTTCGTCGCCAACAGCAGACCTGCCGGCGGCTGACACTCGTCATTGGGTACGGCGATCATGTGCACGCGGCTCAGTCGTATGTATTTCAATTCGACACCTGCTGGGAAGCCGACCTGTATCCCCGTCTCAAAGAATTATTTTTTCGATCTTTCCAGAGGCGGATACGGCTTCGCACCCTTACAATCAGCGCCGAAGTTGCAGAGAGAAAAGAACCTGGAGAACAGCTCTCCCTGTTCGATAGAGCGCCTACTCAAGATGACCCGGCGCGCATCCGAGCGCACCGCCTCGCCGCCGTGCTGGACCGCGTTCGCGAACGCTTTGGAGACCACTCGGTCCGGTGGGGCAGAACGCATGTTTTATACGAGGGGACCCGTCGCTGATCGCTCAATCATGTCATCCTTCGTTCACCTTCACGTCCACTCTCATTATTCCCCCATGCGAGGTGTCTCATCTTTAGAAACGCTCTGCGAGACGGCCCACGCGCAAGGAGCCGACACCCTCGCGCTCACCGACACGAATGGGCTCTACGGCGCCATCCGCTTCCTGGAGGTAGCGCGCCAACATAAATTGCGGCCGATTCTGGGCGCAGAACTGACAGATCGTGACCGTGGCGCTTCCGTAGCTGCGAGGTCTCGGCCGAGCGGCGTTCAAACAGACGCGCCCCTCGTCCATTTCACCCGCCTCCCCCAGGCGTCATTGCACCCGCTACTTCACCCTCCTCATCCCCAGGCGCGCCAAGGCGCGCCTTCTTCCCGTGGCCCG
>JBOHOS010000821.1:0-13440 GCA_050731295.1 Nitrospiraceae bacterium
TCGCGAGGGGACTCCATGTGTACTTCCTTCCGAGAACAATTGTCCGGCTCGACGGAAGAGGGCGTTCGACTATCTCTAAAATAGACCCCAAAGTATGTCGGGCTTAGTCCTACGTTTTCACTCGGACAGGACATCCCCGGTAACCCGCTTCATTGCTTTCCTACTTAGCTGATGTCAGCTAAGTGCTGATGCCGGAAGTATGAATTTTCTTTCGCTTCGAGGGCGCGAGACCATTTATACTTAGCGGCAATATTCATTTTTGAGGAGGACAGCCTATGGCGGTCTACTTCATTCTTGGAGTACTCCTTGTGGCCGGATCTTTTGCGCAGGCAGAAGACTTATATTATTACAGGCCTCATCTCCATCACATGGATTCCGAACAGGTGGGCGAAACCCATCTAAACTGGGACCAGGTGAAGAAGGGCCAAGAGTCCGGAACGATGAGCGCGGTCGTCGCTCATGATACAAAAGCCTTTGAGAGCGGGACTAAGATATGGATCGATATTCCACAAGGCGCTGAACTCATCGTCGATGAACGATGCAAGGGATGGATGAATGCGTTCATCCAGATCGGTTACGGGGAACGCGCCAATCTCTATGTGAGGGAGTGGGACGTTCGTTTTCATGACAAGGCCAGTGGAAAAAACTTTATCGGTGTATTTGAGGAGTGCAAGAGGCCACTTCTTACGCGCGAGCGCATTCTTTCAGCCCAGAAGGATGGCCTCGTACAAGTGTTTACCAACAAGGCGGTGACACTGTATAGCGAACATGGCCCCATGGTCTTTGTCGGGCCGCGTTTTCAACACCGTGAAGACTTCACGGTCGAGTGGATGTCGAGGTCAACGACCGGTGTGCTTAGAATTCCTGCGCATCGGCTGGTCACTCTTCAAGGCGACCCATGTAGACCCATGGGCCAGATCAAAGTCGACTATGCAGGCGGAACGTATTGGGTTCGTGCTTTGGACCTCGATATAACGATAGCTGGAGAGAAGCTCGCGATCACCCCCCTCGGCTCGGGCGCCTGGGTTTTATGTGACTAGGACTAGGCCTATGGAATCGTCT
This sequence comes from Nitrospiraceae bacterium, assembly GCA_050731295.1. Lineage (GTDB taxonomy): Bacteria > Nitrospirota > Nitrospiria > Nitrospirales > Nitrospiraceae > JBOHOS01. The sequence continues at coordinate 1,063 of JBOHOS010000821.1, forward strand.
GCCTGACAAGAGCAGGGGCGATGTGTGCAATCTTCTTGTTGCAGAGCGGCCAGGTTTAGGTGCTGAGTGCTGTAGGGAATCCGATGGTGCTCATGAGAAGAATAATCGCGTGATACCCCTCTTCAGGCTTCGCTCCGCTTTCAATGGCTCTTAAGATGCGACGTCTTCACAATCTTATCGTGGGCCATTAGGTTTCTCCTGGCTTATTGGACCGAGTAGAGCGACCGTCTGTTATGTGAAGACAAATCGCGAAGAAGGCGGTTGAATGTAGGTGGCTGTTCTGATAGTTCGAAGTCGAACGGTTCGAACAAACAGCAGGCCAGAGCCGGAAGCCCGCTGCTTGTTGTGGCTCCTTTGTTCTGGTAGAGTCAGGTCAGTATGGCCACGACCGCTCTTCAACCGACGGACATGGAGTGGACCGAGAAGGGGGTGCTCGGGATCGAGTGGTCCGACGGGCACAAGGGAGTCTATCCGGTCCGCTATCTTCGGCAACATTGTCCGTGCGCGGCCTGTACCGATGAATGGACCGGAGAGCTGCGCATCAAGCCGGATGATGTCCCCTTGCTCATTCGGCTCGATGATATCGAGCCGGTCGGGCGGTATGCGTTCAAGATGACGTGGAGCGACGGGCATGACACCGGGCTGTACTCGTACACGTTCCTGCGCGGGGCTTGCCAATGTGATCTCTGTGTGCCGGTGAAACCGGCGCAACCGAAAACGAAGCGGTTGTTGTAACCGTCAGCCATCCGTCCTCAGTGAGGCGCCTATCACCCCTCGAATAGTACAGCGTGTAAGCCAGGCCGCTCCGTTGTTGGCCGTGTTGCTTGCCTTGACCCTGGTGCAATGTCAGTCGATGGGACTCACGTTGCCGCCTCTCGAAGAGCAGAAAGCTCACATTCGCCAAGAGCAGATCCAGCTCCGGACTCTGTCCAGCCAGGCCTTTCTCCAGACATGGGGTGTGCCTGGGTACCAGCACCGCGAGCGCATGCAGTTTTATCCGGTCAAAAACGGCAATTATGTGCCGCGCTTTCGCCTTCCTGTCGGCGAGGTGCCGCCCGATTGGGATTCTACGATCGTTTCGGAGGATGCCTATTTTTTGGGATACCCCGATCGAGGCGAGTTGCTTGGATTCATTAGTGACCGGTTAGTCTATAGTGACCGGTTAGTCTATCGAGAGCAGATACCCGCCGAACAGATCCATGAGGTCGGCAAGGTGTGGAAGAGAGAGTCTCTGTTCAAAACTCGCATGGAAACGGAACCCCTGTCCCCCTCGAAGCCCTGATGGCTGCACTCGTCGAATCCTCCGCGCCTTTGAAGATCCTTCTGGTCACTCCCGAAGCGGTGCCCTTCGCGAAAACCGGCGGACTGGCCGATGTGGCCAGTGCGCTGCCGCGCGAGCTGGCGCGCCTCGGGCACGAGGTGCGGCTGGTCCTCCCCGCCTACCGCGTGATTGACGCCGCCGAGCACGGCTTCGAGCCCTGGACGACGCTCCGCGTGCCGACGGTGTCTGGACCGATTCCTGCGAACGTGGAGCGGATGCATCTCGCTGATGGGCGCCTCGAGGCGCTGATCGTGCGGTACGAGCCGTACTTCGACAGAATCGGTCTGTATCAGGAATTAGGGATGGATTATCTCGACAATCTGGAACGATTCACGTTCTTCTGCAGCGCCGTTATGGAATTGCTTGCCGTGCTGCAGGCGTCAGAGGATTGGACGCCCCATCTCCTGCATGCAAACGATTGGCAAACCGCGCTCTGTCCCGTCTACATGCGAACGCTGTATGTCGGTCACCCCGCGGTCACTAACTTGCGAAGCCTCTTGACCGTCCACAATCTGGGCTATCAAGGCATTTTCCCGGCCTCCGAGTACCGGAAAACGGGTCTGGGTCCGGGGCTGTTCACGCCGGCGGGCCTCGAGTTTTTCGGTTCGTGCAATCTGCTGAAAGGCGGATTGGTCTTTGCCGATCTGCTCAACACGGTGAGCCCGACCTACAGCAGGGAAATTCAAACCCCTGAATTCGGCTTCGGCCTGGAAGGCGTGATCCAGGAGCGGCAGGATCGATGGACGGGAGTGGTCAATGGCATTGATACCGATGTATGGAATCCCGCCACGGATGCCCATCTACACGCCCGGTACACCGCCGATGATCTGTCGGGCAAGCGGGAATGCAAGCGGGCGCTGCAGCGGGAAATGAAACTGCCGGTTCGCGCGGGACCCGTGTTGGGCGTGGTCTCACGGTTCAGCGCGCAAAAGGGGTTGGATCTCGTCGCGGACATTCTTCCGGAATTGATGGCGCTGGATCTGCAAGTCGTGCTGCTGGGAACCGGCGATTCGTCGATCGAAGGCGTCTTTCGGACGCTGCAGATGCGGTATCCGAACAAGATCGGACTGCGAATCGGGTTTGATGAAGGATTGGCGCATCGGATCGAAGCGGGCAGCGACATGTTTCTGATGCCGTCCCGTTATGAACCGTGCGGATTAAACCAGCAGTATAGCCTTCGGTATGGAACCGTGCCGATCGTCAGACGAACCGGCGGGCTGGCGGACACGGTCGTTTCGTATTCCCCGCTTGCGGTAAAGGGGCAACGCGCGACCGGATTTCTCTTCGGGGAGGCGACGTCGGATGCCCTTCTGACGACGGTTCTACTGGCGCTGCGCATCTATCGCGATAAACCGCAGTGGCGATCGCTCATGCTCGCCGGCATGCACAGCGACGTGTCCTGGACGCGATCGGCGCTCGCGTATGAAGCGTTGTATCGGAGACTGCTGGAGTGAGTGGGCGCTAGAGGCCGAGCTTATTTCGCAAACGGCTCGACCGTCAAAGCCACGACCCGAGGAATCTGAACAGGAGATTCGATGGCAGCCTGATCGCTTGAGCTGACCTGCGCCAGTCCCGCCCGAGCCTGTTCAATGTAGTAGGGTGAGGTGATCGCGGGATACTGTAGGACCGATCGGAACATTTCATCGGCCAGATCGTGGCGTCCCACGCTCAAAGCGACCTGCCCCGTGTGGACACTGCACGCTGCAGCCATGGCCTTAGGGTCGACGGCCAGACGAGCAGGCGGCTCGGACACCCATCGTTGGATAGCCTTCGGCAATGGTGAATCCGAGGCATTAACGATGGCCGGCCGATACGCCAACTGGTTTAGGCGCTGGGCAGCCGTGTGCATGGCGGTAAGGTCCGTGCCGATCTTGCAATAGCTATAGGTGTCCCACAAGCTCATAAATCCCGCGTTATCGAGCCCTGCGTGCTTGTCGATAGAGTGCCCTGTCTGGCACCCCGCCAGCAGCAACCCGAGACCTACGATCAACGCGGAGACTTTCATGGCTTTGGTCTTTCCTAATCCCGTTAGGCCATTCCGTATTTATTGATGAGGCGTAACTTAAGATCAGCAAAAGAAATGCCGTTTCATCACAACCGTAAGTGCTTAATATTGCTTGGTATCAGGAAGAAGAGAACAAAACGTTCCCCGCTCCTGGCGTTGTAAATCCACAACCCTGTGACTTTTTTTCGACAGCGGCGGTGGGTCTACCCGATCACGACCATTCCCCCGCGCACATCCTGAACGCTGCCGAACATGGTGGGCCGTCCCGGAAAACGCCAGCAATGAGGTGTGATTTCAAGCAGTTGTCCTTTGTAGCTGTACACGCGTCCATGCAGGATGTGAATCGTATCCTTTTCCACCAGATGGATGTCCAGAACCGGATCGTCGCTTTCCTTGTCAAGGAGCTTGAGGCACGTCGGAAACGTGAAGAGCGACCCCGACGCCGGGCTGGTCTGAATCTCAAATCGATTCTTAGTGTTGAAGGCCCAGGCATTCCTCCGCAGGTGGGCGAGATGGTTTCCAGCGGAGTCATAGAGATCCATGGTGAGAAAAAGCCGGCAGTCTTCGTCCTGAATCTGCAGCACGATCTGCTCTTTGGCCTGCACCTTGATGACTCCATTTGCGTTGCGAAACCTATTCGTCCCAATGTTGAGTTCCATCGTCAGCTCTATTCCTCTCCTTCTCCCTTCGTGTATCACCGCTACATCAACGCGACCGAAGGGTGTCATCCTCATACTGGGCAAAAAGACGCTTCGTTTCCGGATGAAGCGGGGCGGTGGGGCCTTGCGGAATGTCGATCGACCGAAACAGCGGCGCCAATTTGCCGTTGGGATGGAGATAGCCTGCGCGCAACGGGACGGAACGGCGATGATGCCGGACCAAATGACAGGGGGTCGTTCGTATACTCGTCAGCCAGTCCGCGACGTCTTTGGGATTGCCGATGGACGCGGACAGCAGCAACAGGCGCGCTTGGGACGGGCAGAAAATAATGGTCTCCTCCCACACGACGCCCCGTTCGGGGTCCGCGATGTATTGCGATTCGTCCATGATCACCAGCCCCAGCGTATCCAGCCGGACATCGATCTCGCCGCCGGCCGCATCATAGAGCAGGTTTCTCAGAATCTCGGTCGTCATGATAAGCAAGGGCGCCTGCGGGTTGTCCCGCCGGTCCCCGGTCAAGATTCCCACCGACTCGGGCCCGAAAATTCTGGTGAACTCCGTGAATTTCGTGTTGGAGAGGGCTTTGAGCGGAGAGGTATAAATGACCGTGCGATCGGCGTCAATGGCCCGCTTGGTCGCCTCGATAGCGACGTAGGTCTTGCCGCTACCCGTTGGTACACTGACGATCACATCGGTGGTCGCCAGATGCGAAAGCGCGTCCTCTTGCCAGGCGTCGGGAACAAACGGCTGAGGAGCGGGAATGCCGATTCCCGACAAAAACGCGGTGAGGTCGGTCGATGATTCAGCCGGCTCACCGTCGCTCGTTGTGGAGAGGTGCCGCTCGGTTGAGCGGCCCTGCTTCGGAAGTTCCGGCTTTCGATGGGCGGACGGCGGGCGTTCGTGCGAAGAACCCTCACGCATCAATGCCGAGAGATCTGACTCCAGCCCGGATTGGTTTTCCGACGCGTGCCGCAACAGCGCCTCGATGAGACGCCGCTTTCCCAAGCGAAAGTGACGCCGAATACGGCCGCGCGCCAGCCGGTGCAGCCGAGCCACCGGTTGCTCGGCCAAAGCTTTTTCAAGTTCGTCGGTGGTCATGGCTTCGCAGGGATAGATGTCAAGGGAGAGGGAATTAGCGGCGCCTCATCCCCAACGTATCTCTTATCCCTCTTTCCCTTTCCCCTTTCCTTCACGGCAACTCTTCCAGCACGCCTCGTCGCAAGGCCTTGATGGCGCGGCTCGCGATCTCAGCCAGACCGGGGTGGGTGTGGTAGAGCTGATGGACCTGCGACAGGTACTCCAGCGTGCGAGCCAGCAGCCGATAGATGTCTCCCTCGGCCATAGTGGTCGTTCGGCACAGACCGATCCAGGTCAGAGTCGGATCTCCGATCCACCGTTCCGTGAGACTGGCGACATCCGCTCGCAGGAGCGGCGGATCTTCATGAGGCGACAGGGATTCCGCCAACTGCCGCACTTGGCCGAGCAGCGAGGCCAGGCCCGGATTGATGCGCGGAAAGGCGCCGGGCCGATCGTCATCGTGCGCGATGCTCGCAAGGATCCCGGCCAAAATATGCGGTTCGATTCCGGTGAAGGCATCCGCCCGGATGAGCTCGGTGATCAATAGCGAGTGATCGATGCGGATCAGACGCGCCCATTCACCGTCTTCGGTCAGATGGCAGGTCGGAGTCAAATACCCGAATTGCTGCAGCACTTCCGCGCAGGCTCGAAAGCGGTGCCACAAGCCCGTGCGAAGGGCTTGAATCGTTTTCGTATGGCGATGGACGTCCTGCCGCAGGCGCAGCGCTACTGAATGATCCTTGTGGCAGGCCGGGCGGGAGGGGCAACTGGGGCAGGGGAATTCATCGTTCAGCGTGTGGGCAATTTCGCTTTCTTCCGGCTCCGACTGGACCAGGATCGGCAAGATGGGAATCCGAACCGGCAGCTCAGAAAGATGCTGGGTCAAGTCATCAAGGTTCTTGGGCGCGCACCACGGGTAGACAGGGGCTTCCGTCACGTCGAAGGCGCGGTCGAAAATCTGAGTGACCATGGACGCCGGGCATTCCGTGACGGCGCCGCCCGGGCGCAGGACCGTGATCATGGGAGCCCGCTGGCCGCGGCTGCGATATTGGCGCACGACGATGCCCCGGCCTTTCGGAAGCCCCACGACGCGGCCGGGCGTGAGGAAGTGCAGCCGAGCGGCAAGCTCCGGAGACTCTCGCCGCTTGATGTGGACGCGTTGGGCCTTTTGCTTGCGAGCATGATCGAAGATCTGCCATTGGGTGATCCAGTCCATGCAGACGCGCGGCCCATAGGGCTGCATCTGCTCGTGGAGCGCATCGAGTTTCGCTTCCAGCGCCTCGGCGCGCCGATTGAGCTGAAACTGCGCGAAGCTTTTCGCCAGGATCGCTTGAATGTGCTCGAGCGGATGCGCCTTGAGCAGGTTCAAGATCATGGGGTACGAGATGACGAACTGGCTGTCGATGGGTTCGGGTTGGCCGGTCAGCCCCCGCGTGATCACGCTCAGGTCGATATAGGGAGACGGAGTGACCACAGCAAACCCGACCAGGTCCTTGCCGCGACGGCCGGCTCGCCCGTCAAGTTGTTGCACCTCGCCGATCGTCAGGTCCGTGAAATCCCGCGTCTTGCGGACACTCGATTGCGTCAGCACAACGGTTCTCGCCGGAAAATCCACGCCGGCGGCCAAGGTGGTGGTGGCGAAGACGGCATCCAAACACCCCTGCCGCATCAATTCTTCGATGGCGATTTTCCAGGAGGGCAAATGTCCGGCGTGATGCGCCGCGACCCCGACCCGGGTGACGACGGGCAGGAGCGGATGCTCGGCGATGCTCGGGTACTGCGTGATCAGACGGTCCAAGACCGACGTAATGGCCTGTTGGCGAGGGGAAGGCAAGACGGCTTGGCTTCGCTGAAAAGCCTGGATGGCTTCGTCACAGGCGCGACGCGATGTTAAGAAGATGATGGCCGGTGTGAGGTGCTTATGGCGAAGGGCGCCGATGAGATCAACCGGATGAATGGAGGGAGGCATCGAGCTTCATTCCCTTGGAAATGGTCACGAGACCCGACTCGGAGACCGTGAAGCGGCGGCGGTCGGCTTCGACATCGTATCCGATCTCCGTATGCGGCGGAATGATCACATCTTTATCGATGATGGCGCGCCGGATACGGACATGCTCGCCGATCACGACGTTTTCCATCACCACCGATTCCCTGATCTCCGCATGATCCTGGACGATGACGTTCGGCGAGAGCACCGAATTCTGCACGCGCCCGCCGGAAATAATGCATCCCCCGCAGACAATCGAATCGAGCGCCACCCCCATGCGGCCACCCTGGTAGTCCTGGGCGAAGACGAATTTGGCCGGCGGAAACTGCCCCTGATAGGTTCGAATCGGCCAGTCCTGATCGTACAGGTTGAACAGCGGGTCGACCGCCACCAGATCCATGTTGGCTTCCCAGTAGGCGTCCAACGTGCCGATGTCGCGCCAATATTTGACCGCTTTCCGGTTCTCGTCCTGGAACTTGAACGCGAACACGCGATGGCTCTGGATCATGTTCGGAATAATGTTGCGGCCGAAGTCGTGCGGAGTGTCCTGCGCGGCATCTTCCGCCAACCGTTCGCGGATGACATCGGTCTTGAACAGATAGATCCCCATCGAGACGAACGCCTGGGATGGATCGTTGGGGACCGGCATGGGATTCTTGGGTTTCTCATCCCATCGCAGGATCCTATGCTCTTCATCGACACCAATAACGCCGAAGCGGCTGGCTTCGGCGAGAGGAAACTCGATGGCTCCGACCACCGCGTCCGCGTCCTTGGCGATAAGAAACTCCACCATCTCGGCATAGTTCATCTTATAAATATGATCGCCCGCCAAGATCAGAAGGTGTTTCGGCTGTTCATTATCGAGGAGAAATAAGTTCTGGTACACCGCATCGGCCGTGCCCTTGTACCAATCTTCGCCAAGGCGTTGCTGCGCTGGTATGGATGCGATGTATTCGCCCAGCTCGCCGTTGAGCATGTTCCAGCCTAGACGGATGTGCCGGTCCAGTGAATGGGACTTGTACTGAATCAGCACGGCGATCTTTCGCAAGCCGGAGTTCAGGCAGTTGCTGAGCGTGAAATCGATAATGCGATATTTGCCGCCGAACGGGACGGCCGGTTTGGCGCGATATTGGGTCAGGGGATTGAGTCGCTCGCCTTTCCCGCCGGCCAGCACCATCGTCAGAATATTTTGCATGCCGCGGATTCTAGCAGGAGATCAATCAAATAGAAAGATTGACACCACCGGCGAGGATGACGATACTAGCCCAGGAATCCAACCACCCATGCGGTGGTCATCAAGGAGGACCAGATGCCAAGGGCGCCGGTCACGAAAGCGGTTCGAGCATCGAAAAACGGTCAGAGAGTCGGCGAAGTCGACAACCTGCTTTGGCGGCTTGATCGGCTGGAACGGCAGGTCCAGAAATTGTCGGAACTCGTTCGGGATCATGCCGAGGACGAGGATCGGCTCGTGAAGATCGTGGCCGAGGACCGGGAAGTGTTGCGGCGCGAACTGTTGCGCCAGCATCAGGCGAAGCTTCGCATGAGAAAGCGCACGCGCGCCGACTCGTCGCAGCAGTGAAGAACGGGAATCGTGATCTGAATCGTCGAATCAATCTCTATGGCTTTCATCCCCGGCGACTCACGATGAACGTGTAACGAATCACGATTCGCACAGCGTGGGCGATCCCAGCATCGACATACGAGACCTCGTCAAATATCACGGCGCCACGTTGGCGGTGGACCATTGTTCACTGACGGTTCACAAGGGAGAATTCTTCTCGCTCCTCGGTCCCAGCGGCTCCGGAAAAACCTCGACGCTCCGCCTGCTCGCCGGGTTCGAACGCCCCGATCAAGGTGAGATTTTGATCGAAGGGCGCCCGATGCACGATGTCCCGCCCAATCGACGTCCCGTCAACCTGGTCTTTCAACATTATGCATTGTTTCCTCACCTGACGGTCTTCGGGAATATCGCCTTCGGCCTCGAGATGCGACGGGTCCCGACCGCCGAGATCGCGTCACGGGTTCGAGCGGCGCTCGACATGGTCCAGCTGGGAGACAAACGGGACCGCTTGCCGGCGCAGTTATCAGGAGGGGAACAGCAACGGGTGGCCTTAGCCCGCGCGCTGGTCAATCGGCCCGCCGTCGTGCTGCTCGATGAGCCGTTGGGTGCTCTCGACCAGCAGCTTCGCCTGGACATGCAGGTCGAATTGAAAGCCATTCAGGAGCAGGTCGGGCTCACCTTCGTCTATGTCACGCACCACCAGGAAGAAGCGCTCACGATGTCGGATCGCGTCGCGATCATGAACCGCGGTCGCGTCCTACAGGTCGGATCACCGCAAGAGATTTACGAATCGCCCGCCTCGCTGTTCGTCGCGAATTTTATCGGCTTGTCCAATTCCGTATCCGGTCGCGTGGCGGCGGTGAACGGCGCGCGCTGCACGATCCGCGTGCCGGATCTTCCGGATCTGTACGCCTCCCGGCCTGCCGGCGCGCACGAAGCCAGCCGGATGACGCTGGTGCTCCGTCCCGAGCGGCTGCGCCTCTCTCATGAGCGGGTGTCGAACGGGTTGGAGAATGCGATTCCGGCGCGGATCGACAAGGCCATCTATAACGGCAGTGACATGCAGTACTGGGTCCGGCTATCCGACCATGTGCAGTGGAAGGTGCGCGTGCCGAACGCGGCCGCCGACCAGAAACGGTTTCAGGCGGGCGAGGCCGTGTGCGTGCAGTGGTCGGCCATGGATGGAGTGGCCCTCACCGAGTGAATCCACACGCGTCTGCCCCGGCGACACCGAGTCATCGCTCAATCGTTCGTGTCTTACAGTGGCCGCTGGCGCCTGCCGTCCTCTGGATGGCTGTCTTCTTTTTCACGCCGCTCGTGCTGGTCCTGGCGATCAGTTTTGCCGGGCGGGGCACATACGGTGGCGTGCAATGGACCTTCAGTCTCTCCAACTACACGGCGATTCTCGATCCGCTCTATCTCCGGATCTATCTGCGTTCCTTCATCCTGGCCGCGGGCACCACCGGGCTCTGTCTAATACTAGGATTTCCGCTCGCGTACCTCATCGCCCGATCTCTCTCTCGTCGGCAGGGGATCTGGCTGCTCCTGATCATGATTCCATTTTGGACCAATTTCCTCGTCCGGACCTACGCCTGGATGTTCATTCTCCGCACGGAAGGCCTGATGAACACGGCGCTGAAGGAACTCGGCTTGATCGCAAGTCCGATTGAAATTCTCTACACGGACGGGGCGATCCTGATTGGACTGGTCTATGGATACCTGCCGTTTATGGTGCTTCCGCTCTACGCGGCGCTGGTCAAGTTGGACCTGTCGCTGATCGAAGCTGCGTGGGATCTGTATGCGACGGGCTGGTCCGTTTTCCGGCGCGTGATTCTTCCCTTGAGCAAACCGGGCGTCATGGCGGGTTGCTTGCTGGTGTTCATCCCGTCGATCGGCGCCTTCATTACACCGGATCTTTTGGGCGGGGCGAGGACGATGATGGTCGGCAATTTGATCCAGCACGAATACTTGGTCGTTCGTGACTGGCCGTTCGGGTCGGCCGTTTCATTTGTGTTGATGGCGCTGGTGTTGGCGGGCGTGGCGATGTACATCAGATCCGGCGGGATGCTGCAGGGACTTGAGGAACGGCGATGAATCAACACCGGCGATGGCTGCTCAGCGTCAGCGTGGCCGACATCCTGTTTTTGTATGCTCCGATTGTCCTCTTGATCGCATTCTCCTTCAATGCGTCGCGCATCTCAGCCGCATGGGGGGGCTTTACTCTGCAATGGTATCGCGAATTGATCGCCGACCCGTCGCTGCTGGCGTCGGTGCACAATAGTCTCTTCGTCGCGCTCGTCTCCACGGCGATTGCCACGGTGCTCGGGGTATCCGCGGCCGTCGGCGCGGAGCGCCTCCCGATCAGAGGGCAACGATGGGTTGAGGCGGGCGTGATCCTTCCGCTCGTCGTGCCTGAAATCATGCTGGGGGTCGCGCTGATGCTGTTCTTTGTCACCATCAAACTTCCGCTCAGCCTCCTGACCGTGACGATCGGCCATGCCGCCTTCAACCTGCCGGTCGTCATGGTGATCGTTCGCGCCCGCCTGCGCAAGCTCGATCCGAGACTGGAGGAGGCGGCGTATGACCTCGGGGCCACACCCTGGCAGGCCTTCCGGCGCGTCACGCTGCCGCTGCTGATGCCGGCGATCATCGGAGGCGTCCTGATGGCCTTTACGATCTCGCTCGATGATTTCATCGTCACGTTCTTTACCGGCGGACCCGGCTCGACCACGCTGCCGCTAAAAGTCTATTCGATGATCAAGTCCGGTGTGTCGCCCGTGATCAATGCCCTGTCGGCCGTTCTGGTACTGGTGTCGATGGCGCTGATCGGCCTCTCGATGGCGTTTCAGCGCCGCGACGGCGCGCGAATTGAAAAGTAACAAGGAAAAATTCAAAATTGAATTTTAGAGGATTCGTTCTTTTTTTCATTTTGCATTTTACATTTGGCATGGCGGTGCTGGCCTGCCAGCCGACGCCTGAAGACGGCCCGAAGCCGGCTCCCAAGGCCGGCGCTCCGCCGACGTTGTACTATTTCACGTGGTCGGATTACGCGGGGCCTGAACTGATCGAGGCGTTCGAACAAGCTCACGGCGTCAAGGTCGTGGTGGACACCTTCGGCAGCAATGAAGAGTTGCTCGCGAAATTGCAGAGCGGTGCGACCGGCTATGACGTCACCGTGCCGTCCGATTTCATGGTGTCGATCATGGCCGGCCAAGGCCTCCTGGCGGAATTGGATTTACAGAAGATTCCGAATGTGAGCCGTCTTCTTCCTCGGCTCCAGCGCCTGCCGTTTGACCCCGACAACCGCTATTCCATCCCCTACCTCTGGGGCACGGTCGGAATCGGGTATGATTCGGAGAAGCTCACCGTTCCGCCGGACAGTTGGGCGATCTTGTGGGATGCTCGGTATAAGGGACGCATCAGCATGCTGAACGATCAACGGGAAGTCTTCGGCGTGGCGCTTCGTTCGATGGGACGCTCGCTGAATACCGGCGATTCTGCCACGATTGGGGAGGCAAAGCGGAGGCTGCTGGTCCAGAAGCCGTTAGTGAAAGCCTACACGAGCGAAAACTACACTCAGTTGCTGGTCTCGGGGGAAGTGATGCTGGCGCACGGGTGGGGGGGAGCGGTGGCGCGCGCGGCGGCCGAGCGCCCATCCATCAAATACGTGATTCCCAAGGAAGGGGGGACGATCTGGTCCGATTGTCTTGTCGTCCTGCAGTCCTCCAGGAATAAAGATCTGGCCATGCGGTTCATCAATTACCTGC
>JBOHOS010000822.1:0-1283 GCA_050731295.1 Nitrospiraceae bacterium
GTCCAAGGTTGTCACGCCCAAGGGATTTCAGGACCGTTCCCTGTCTGAAAAACGGGGCGTCTTCCAAGCGATGAGCCGAGCGGCGGGGGAGGAGATCATCCCGTATTGCCGCGATCTAGTGACACGATGGTTCTGGACGAACAGACAAAATCATCAAGAAGCAGGGGTGCTCGCGGCGGAAGCGTTGGGGAAGGTCGGGACCCCGGCCGCGATCCAGGCTTTGGAAGCGGGAACGAAACGAATGAATCGAGTGATCCGCCAGGCCTGCGCGAAAGCGCTGGCCGTTCAACCGCGGGAGCGCGCCACATGATCGAGCAGAAGCCGTCCGCGCAAACCCCGTCGGCAGAGCCGCTGGCCGAAGAGCCGCTGCTCACGCACGAGAAATCTCTTCAAGGAAAGATCGGTCAAGGATCCGAAGCGAGAGATATTCTCGACCAGCAAATCCTCTGGTTAGGTTCGCAATGCGTGACGCAGTTGCATGCCCTGATGAAAACCGCCCGCATCCATGACCGGACCAACGCGGCGCTGAATCAGCCCGTCGAAGCCATTCTCACGATCATCAAAACCCTGGCGCACGATGAACCGGTGATCCTCCGTCTCCAAAACGACTTCCTCTTCCTCGGAGAGATGCATCTCAAGATGCATACGCAGCAACTGGCGGTCTTTGCGGCCGTCATGGATGTCCTGAACGCTTGGCGGATCGGAGCCGTTTGCTTTTCACCGACCCTGGAATCGAAAGACCTCCGCGAGTTCGCCTACCTCCTCGCCACCATGGAACCCGGCGCCTCTTCATTCGATCAGCTCACAGAGCACCTGAAAACCCGAAACGTCCAAGGAATTCACCTGGAAGAGTCCAAAACACTGGTCAGGGGAAGTGATCACAAAAAGGCAGCTAAAATCCTGGCGAAGAACTCCTACGCGAAAGCCGCGGGGAGCGTGCAGGATCTGGTTCAGAAAATGAGAGAAGGCCGGGCGCCGAGTTTTAAGCAAGCCAAGCGAGCCATCCAGAGCGTGGTCGACCTCATGAAGTATGACGAGTCGATCCTGCTGGGCCTCACCACGCTGCGATGCCACGACCAATACACGCACAACCATTCGGTCAATGTGTCCCTGCTCTCCATCGCGTTGGGGAATCGGGCCGGCTATCCGAAAAAGGAACTCGCGGATCTGGGATTGGCGGCGCTGTTTCACGATATGGGCAAAGCGTCGATCCCTCTTGAAGTGCTCAACAAGCCCGATGAATTTACCGAAGACGATTGGCGGGTCATGCGCAGTCATCCCAC
>JBOHOS010000823.1:0-2965 GCA_050731295.1 Nitrospiraceae bacterium
GGTTGGAACCACGCTGACGCAGGTGACCTGCTCTTCCTGTACCCTCCGCCAGAACGTGCCCGTCTTGAACCTTCGGTTCAACACGGTGCCGCCTTTGAAATAGAAGGGGGTCACCACGGTCACGACGGCGCCGTTGACGTGATGAATCGGTAAGACACACATGAGCCGATCGCTGCCGCCGAAGCCATGCCAGTCTGCTATGGCGTCGGCGTCCATGAGGAGATTTTCGGCCGTCAGGATGACCCCTTTGGGCGGTCCCGTCGTGCCGGACGTGTAGACGATCAGCGCCACGTCCTGGAGGATGCCATGAGGATATTCTTCTTCGTTATCCGCTTCGGATGTCGGCGGCTGAGCCACGGGTGCATAGAACCGTTCTTCGATCTGGCGATCTCCCACGGCGAGGATCTCGCGCAGAGACGGAACCGCCGGCCGAAGGCTTCTGATCTCATCCAGGCAGTCTTTCCAACAACACACCGCCACGACTTCGGCGTGCTCAAGGATGTACCGTTTCTTTTCCGTCGTCTCCTCGACATTGATCGGAACGACGGCGATGCCGAGCGTCCAGGCTGCAAAATACACCAGCACCGTCTGATCGTGGTTGAACAAGACGGTCGCGATGCGATCGCCTCGTTTGAGCCGGACCTGGTCGTGCATGAACGCCGCCATCCGAAGAACGGCCTCGCCGAACTCGGCATAGCGATAGGTCCGATGCACGTGTCGGTCGTCGTCATAATAGCTGAGGAAGAGGCGGTCGGCCAGGGCGGGATCGTGCACGCGCGAGTGAAAGAACTCGGCAAACGACTCCCACGGCAGACGAAACTGATCGCCGGCCATCCGATGGGCCTGTACGATGAGGTCAGGTGCGTCGATCAATGGGCACATAGCATTGCGGCGGCGGCCCCGTATAGAAGGCGCGCGGACGGATCAGACGATTGTGGTCCTGCTGTTCAACCACATGCGCGCACCAGCCGCTCATGCGGGAGCAGACGAAGACCGGTGTGTAGAGATCGCGCGGAATGTCCATCAGGAGATAGGCCACTGCGGTATAAAAGTCCAAATTCGGATAGAGGCCTTTCTCTTGCCGCATGAGCCGATCCATAGCCGTCGCCATCTCATACCAGCGGGGTTCGCCACACGTTCGGCTCAACGCTTCGGCGTGACGCTGGATGATGTGAGAACGGGGATCGCCTTTTCGAAGCACGCGATGGCCGAACCCCATCACGCGACGTTTCTGAGCCAGCGCCTCGTGTGCCCAGTTCTCAGCCCGATCAGGCGTGTCGATCTCCAAGAGCATAGCCGCGACGGCTTCATTGGCGCCGCCGTGCAGCGGTCCCTTGAGGGTCCCGATGGCCGTGGTGATCGCGGCATGCAGATCCGTCAGGGTCGAGGCCGTCACGCGTGCCGCAAACGTCGAGGCGTTGAACTCGTGCTCCGCATACAGAATAAGGGACACGTCCAACACCCGCGCCATCGCTTTGACGGTGGGATCGCCGTGTCGATCGGTGAGCAGGTAGAGCAGATTCTCGGAGAAACCGAGGTCATCTCGGGGCTGGACCTGTCGTTGACCGTGAGCGAGGCGATGGGCCGTGGCGATGAGCACCGGGATCTGGGCCAACAGTCGAATCGCCTTCCGAATATTGGCATCATGCGATCCGTGGGTCGCATCGGGATCCGTCATTCCGAGCAGCGACACCCCGGTTCGTAAAATGTCCATCGGATGAGCGGTTGGTGGCACCACCCCAATAAATGCTTCAACCGGTCCCGGCAAGGGCCACTGCTGATGCAACTGCAACGAGAAGTCGTCCAATTCCTTGCGCGTGGGTAGCTTGCCGAAGAGGAGCAGGTAGGCCACTTCTTCGAACGTCGCGTGTTCGGCCAGATCGCCGATCGCATACCCGCGATATCGCAACCCGGAATCTCCCTCGTCGACCTGGCAGAGGGAGGATTCGCCTGCCACGACGCCTTCGAGGCCGGGGCTGTACGCGCGCTTCAGTTCGTCAGTCTTTCCGTTCAACATCTTTGCCATGGAAATCCGTGTCGCGTTGTTCGTACTCGGCATAACGCAGCAGATCATAGAGTTCCTGTCTAGTCTGCATGGAGCGCAAGAGGCTTCGTTGAGTGCCAAACGACTTTAATTCGAGCAACGTATTCTCGATGGCCTTGCTGGCCATTCGCAGCGCCGTAACGGGAAAGAGTACCAGCCGATAGCCCAAATCTTCGAATTCGCTCACGCTGAGGTACGGCGTCCTCCCGAACTCGGTCATGTTCGCCATCAACGGGACCTCGACTCGGCGTTGAGCAAGCCCCCTAGCGAAGGCGCGAAATTCTTCGGGCGACTCCAGCGCCTCAGGGAACACGGCATCGGCGCCTGCTTCGACATAAGCCAATGCCCGTTGCACCGCGGCGTCCAGGCCCTCGACGGCGCGCGCATCGCTCCTGGCCACGATTACAAAATCCGGGTCTTGTCGCGCGGCGACGGCGGCGCGGATCTTGCCGATCATCTCGGATGCCGCCACCAGGCGTTTCCCCGGCAGATGACCGCACTTCTTCGGCAGCTCTTGATCCTCAAGTTGAATGCCCGCTAAGCCCGCGCGCTCGAATTCCTGAACAGTCCGCATGACGGCCAGCGGCGGACCGAATCCGGTGTCGGCATCGCCGAGCGCGGGAATAGCCACGGCATTCGCAATTGATGCGGAATCGGCTGTGACTTCCGTCAGCGACAGCAGACCGATATCGGGAAGCCCCCGCGCCGCCGACAGTCCGGCCCCGGAGATGTAGACCGCCTGAAAGCCGGCGCGCTCGATCTGCATCGCGGTCAACGCGTTGAACGCTCCCGGCAGCACCACGGTCTGCTTGGTGATAAGCTCACGGAGAAGGCGTGGTTTAGTAATTTTATTCATCTTTAGTCCTCCCCCCTTGTGGGGGAGGGAAGGGTGGGGGGAGAGTCTTTAAGCCTCTCCATATC
>JBOHOS010000824.1:0-4319 GCA_050731295.1 Nitrospiraceae bacterium
GTCAGGGGACGGAATGCGGTCCACCGGGCGATCGAGAGATGAAGCCAGACAATAAACAGAACAGAGCTCAGGAGAACCAGATTCGTTCAACTGCGCGCGTCGAGCGAGCACATTCTTATCGTGCGCGCTTCGCGAGTACCTGAACGAATTTGCCCGGCCCGCCTTCTTACGACCTCATGCTTATCGCCGCACGTAAAACAACTCCAGCGCGCTTTGGAATCCTCCGAGCCGTCCGCGACGGAACGTCTCTTCGAATCGATCCCGCAGGTGGTTGATTCCCTTTTCGTCCCCCTTGCCGACCACTCGTTGCGAGACCATCATTTGGACCGCGACATCGAGCAGTCGTTTTTTTCTGGTCTCCATCTCCGGGGTGAGCAGTTCCGAAAGAATCTCAGCCGCTCGTTGAAGCATAATGGGCTCTTTAAACGAATCGTAGCCTTGGGCCTCAACCGTCCGCGTTCGAATGAGGGCTAACTCCGATTTGATGCGGGGAACATCTTTCATTAGCACGGCGAACAGGTCCTTTCGCCCCTCATCAAACACCTTGTCCTCCATCTCCTTGAGCAGCACGCCCACATCCGGCGTCTCGGCCACGATCTCGTCGCCGAAACTCAGCCGGTCGTAGGTCTTTCTGGTTTCCGGATCGCCGATGACTTCATATGCCGCGTTGATCTCTCGGATTTTAGCCTCGGCCTCTTTATTGCCGGGGTTCCGGTCCGGATGATACTCGAAGGCCAGCTTGCGGTAGGCCTTCTTAATCTCCTCATCAGAGGCATCCCGTGAAACATTGAGTGTCCAATAGTAATCGTGACGTATCATGGCGCGAGACTATACCATGCCTGGTCCGCACGGCAAGGCAACTCTCTCTTGACCGGAAGCCACCCGCCCTGCCACGGAAGCGAACATTGCGGTGAATACTGACGTGGCCTTTGCTAGTTGCGCTGCTTAGGTCGATTCCCGTAGCATGGAGCGAGAGGCCGCAAATCCTGTTTCGCTGTTTCCTGACGCAGGTCTGTAGAAGAGATCATGCCTAACGGAGTTCATGTTATGCTCAGTTCATCAGACTCCGCCAGGGCGCCGATCGGACATGACTTGAATAAGTATATTATATTGACATATAATACGTACATATGAACATCGCTCTGGTGCATGAACTTGGTCGATTTCAGTTTCAGACTCAACGGCGGTTTTCTCGTCGCCGTGTCATGTCAACACGATCCATCCTCAACGCTCACCCTTTAACCGGAGGTACCACCGTGGTATACCTAGTCATCATCATGATGGCGCTGGCGTCGGCGCCGAACGTATGGGCAGAAGAACCCATGTTTAAATGTGAAGATGGAACCTTCACGAATCGCATCGAGCTCTTGTGCCAGCCGTACGAGCCGAAAGGTAAGGTGCTCGTTCTTCCGAGGGGCACTTCCATTGCATCCGCCAGGGCGCTCTTAGGCGAGCCGGCTGCGGCAGGTGACGCGGCCCAGAAGGTGAATCTGCCTGATCCCGCGAACGTCTGCAGCCTCTATAAGGAATGGGCGTCGATGAACCTTCGCACCAGCGGAGGAGTTACGTTTCCCCTCACGCAAGACCTCCCCAGATGGCTCGCGCTGTCGCGAATCTTCACCGCCATTGGTGCTCCGCAAAATTGCCCGTGATGCGGCATTCCACGCTTCCTGACAACGGGCCCGGATGCGCTCTCGGGCCCGTGTCATCCTCAACTCAAGAATCCGACTGATCTCTGCTTGCTTTTCAGCACATGAAGGCCATGCGCTTATCGATGAGAGCGGCGCGGGTCGGTCCTGTGCCGTCTGTAGCAAGTCCGGGACCGGGAAGGAGTAGAGTTACGCCGTCCTGAACGGTTCGGACAAGAGGCGTGTTACGGAATGATCGAGAGTCGTGGGGAACCGCTGCTCGCGGAGGCGATATTCACCATTTCGGCAATTTTGTGGATGAGGGTATCAGGTGTGAATGGTTTTTGAAGAAATCCAATCCCCCTGGTCAGCAGATTCAGGTGGGTTTTTGTATCGTTCAGATATCCTGAGAGATAGAGCACTTTCATCTCCGGCCGCATCAACGTTAACCGGCTGGCCAGCTCCAGCCCGATCGTTCCGGGCTTCGCGACATCCGTCACCAGAAGATGAATAGGACCGTTCTGAGTCTTGCAGATCGCAAGCGCTTCTGAGGCGTCGGGCGCTTCCAGCACCGTATACCCGTGCCGCTGCAGAACCTCCCGTGTCAGCCCGCGCACCGTATCCTGCGCTTCAACAAGCAAAATGGTGCCCGACAGATGCGGCTGCTCCGTGGAATTGATGACCTCCCTATGCGGCTCCCGCCGTAATTGTTCGCGGCGCAGGAGCTGCTCGCGGTCCAGAAATTCCTGGCGAAGCTGCTCTTCTCGGCGTTTCAACTCCCGCTCAAGCTTGCTTTCCCACTCGTGGTATTCCTTGCCGAGTTGTTCTTCGTGCTGTTTAAACTCGTGGCGAAGTTCCTCTTCACGCCGCTGCAACTCCGCACGCAATTGTTCCTCGCGCTGGCGAAGAGCCTGCTTGCGCCTCCGAACATCGCGAATCACCCCGACGGTACCGAGGACTTTTCGTTGCTGGTCGTACAACCCCATGGCGGTCAGCTCGATCTCGATCAGTTCTGGCTGCTTGTCTCCTCCCCGCTTGGTAATCAAGTGCAGTTCCGTATTTCGGGTCGCGCGATCCCCGGTACGCCGCTCGTTCAGATGATACTGCGCCAAGTGTAGTTCTTCCGCAGGAACGATCTTTGAAAAATGCGACCCGATCAGTTCCTCGGCGGTATACCCAAGCAACGACATAACCCCGGGACTGACGTTGACGAACCGTCCCTCCGGGTCAAGCTCATAGACGACTTCGGTCATATGCTCGGCGAGGGGCACAAAATGGTCTTTCGCCTGCTCCAGCTGCGCCGGTGTCTCTCGCTTCTCCAGCAATGCCTTGGTGATGGCCGGTAAATCGGTCAGGAAGGTCGAAGATTTTTTATAAAAGCAATGGGCCGCTCCGGCGCGGATCGCCTGCATGGCAATCCCGATATCGTTCTGGTCCGTCTGGGTGAGGATAATGGCCTTCGGCGCAAGCTCTTTGACGTCGGGGAGTATGGCCAGCCAATCAGGCTGCAGGAGTTGCTCATCCAGCAGAATGACGTCCCAGGCGTGTCTCGATACCCACTCCAACACTTCTTCCGGCGCATAGACCGCCTCGACCCGGCAGCCCGAAAAGATGCTCCGCATGCCGATGGTCGTGGTCTTGATTTCTTCAGCCTGGGCGTTTGCGACGAGAATGGAAATAGTGCTCGGTTCAGCCATGGGACTCGGTCACCTGGGCAAGGAGGATATCTGCACGCGTTGCGTTAATACCGACAGTGGTGTGATCATGTGAAAGTATCAACGGGAGCTTGGGATTTGTCAATTTTATCGCCTTGCTGCGATCTCACGGCATCCAGTATTGACAGCCGGCCCCCGACACCCTGCGCCATTAAAGACAGGTCGCCGGTGTGGCCTTCAAGCCGTTGAGAAGACAATCATTCTCTGAGGGTATTTGTTCGAGATTGTTTCGGTGTCCGGTGATGCCGTGGCTTGACTCATTACCACTCTTTAGCTAGAAGTGGAGCATGCGGCCTTTCGGGTCTGTGGGAATGGTCATCTCGGTTTTTACGGCCGCGTTCCTCTTCGCATTCGCTTCCCCAGCCGTGTCATCCGACAACGGGCTGAGCCTTGAAGAAACCCGATCCCTTGATTGGCTGCGCGCCCAGATCGTTCCCAATGCGTTGATTCCCGCGCCGGCTCCTCAGCGGCGAGGCCTCATTTTGAGCTATGCGCCGGGGACCCAAGGGCCGAGCCCCATCCATCGCAAATGTTTTGTCTACGACGCGGCCGTTGCCTCTCTCGCATTCGGAATGGCAGGCGACTGGAGCAGCGCCTCGACCCTGCTTCAGGCCCTGGCCCGAGTCCAGCGAAGCGACGGCAGTTTCTGGTTCTCTTACAACGTCGATGACACCTGGCCGGAGGACGGCGACCATGACATGGCCATTGTCCGCGCCGGGGCCACGGCCTGGGTGGGATACGCGTTTTCCTTTTATTTAGAGAAGAGACCGGCCGGCTCCGATACGCGCGTGATGCGGGAGCGGACCCTTTTCCTGACTGCCGCCCGGCACATGGCCGACTTTCTATTGAACCTGCAAATCACCGGCGCGGGAACCACGCATGGATTGATTCGGGGAGGACAGGCGTTTGTCAAACTTCAGATCGACGCAATCGGATCGGTGACGGAGGTCTATGACGATAGCCCGGTGCCTTGGAT
>JBOHOS010000825.1:0-1527 GCA_050731295.1 Nitrospiraceae bacterium
GATCGGGACTCAGCGCCAGAACGAACTCCTCGCCGTGGGCGGCGATGCTTCCGATCTTCGGTGACGCAAACCGTCCCCAACTGGGCAGTCCCGCCAGGTTGATGGGGCCGGCTTGGCTCAAATCGAGCTTCCGCACATGGTAGTGAAACTGCGGCTTGCCGCTTGAGTCGGTACCGTCCTGGGTCTGGGCGACGATGAAGTGACCGCCTGTCGCCGGGGCCAGGAGGTCGTACGCCAGCATGAGCGGCGCCGTAAAGCCGCATGGCAAAATCTTCAACAGGCTGTCCGGAGTCGCCGTCCCCAGCTCAATGCTCTGGAGCGTATACAGCGGGGTCGAGGCGCCGCCGCCGGCGCCGCAGACGGTGAGGGTCGGGCTCTTGCCCTGCCAGACGTACCCCAGGACCCCGACGTTGTAGGCGTGCCCGTTGCTGCTCGTCCCGTGCATGTTGAAGGTGACATGCGCGAGATCCTCCAGCGTCACGGCCATATTGCCACCGAGTTGCGCTCTCGTGGCCGTCGGAGCGGCAGCAGTCTGAATCCAATAATGGCTGCCTCCGGCATTGATGCCCAACTTCCTCATGTGGGTATAGACGGTCGTCTTGCTCAGCGGCACCGGGTTTTCTTTGATCACGACGTCCAGGGCGAGCTTGTCTTGGCCTTCCTCGACGAGGTTGGACACTTTCCCGGTCGTCCCGTAGGCGGCCACCCAAAAGTCGGCCGCGGCGAACTGCACGGTGACTTCCACCTGCCCACCCGCGGGAATGTTGGTGAAGGTGTACATGGGAAACTTGTTGGTCTTCGGGTCGAAGTCCTTCCCGTTGAACGGCAGCCAGCCGGTATCCCACATCAAGGTATCGGTGAGATGGGCGACCAACTTGTATTGGGTGGCTTGGGCGGGAAACTCGTAGTCAGCGACGTCCGGCTTGATGGTGACCTGGATGCTCATCGTGGCGGTGAGAAGCGTGGGGATGACCCACGGCGACAACACGATGTCCGTCACGGTTTCGGCGAGCTCTGCCACCGTCGCCGTCACAGAGATCGCCTCCCAAACGGCCCCCACGATGGGCAACGCTTCCTCCAGCGCTTCCTCGGCGGACACCGCCGCGGCCCATGCGAGGAGATCTGCGAGGACAGACGGCGTTTCCTTGATGAGGGAATTGATGATTTCCGTCGCCCAACTGGTCCCCATCGCGTCCTGTGAATAGCCGCCGGCAAAGAGGCCGCCGCGCACCGCTATGCCTGCGAACGTCTCGGCCAGCCAGGTGGCCAGCTTCGCGATCAGGGCTTTGCCTTCGGACTCGATCATGTTGGAGGTGAGGCCGAAACACAGAAAGAATCCGGGAATGCCCAGATCGATGACGCCGGTCAACACGGCGCCGGGGGCGTGCGCTTCCTCATACCGGTTCTCCGAGGCCTGGAGGGAACCGATTCCCATCCCGCCGCACAGAATATCGAGTCCTTGCGCCACACTGGGCAGGGTGACGGTGAACTCTGATTCTTCAGAATCTTTAATCGGAATGCCCATGA
>JBOHOS010000826.1:0-3702 GCA_050731295.1 Nitrospiraceae bacterium
AAAAGTATGCGCGAGATCTTCGATCTCATCGCTGGTCCTGATCGCGATGGGCGCCCGCCGGCTCTCCGCCGGCGGCGGAGCCGTGGCTTGGGAAAGGTTGCCCACATCGCGCCGTAACGCCTCCGCCTCTCGCCTCAAGGCCAAGATCGGACTGACGATCCGGCGCCCCACGACAAAACCCAGCGAGGCCAGCACCACGACCAGGCCGAACCCAATCAAGCCGACGGTCAGCAGCAATGAGTAGATCGGAGCATACGTTTCCTCGGGATCCTGCCGGACAAAGGCGAACCACTGATAGCCGCCGAGGCTTAACGGGCTCAACATATGGAGAAAACGCACGGGTGCGACCCCGATGATCGAGTTGTGCCCGCCATGGGCGTCATCATCCACCACCAGCCACTGGGGCTGGTCCCGGGCAAGCAGATTGATCAGGGCTTCTTGAATCAAATGCGCAGTCGGAGGGAGCACCGGACAGACGAGCGGCGTGCCGGCCGTGTCCATCAGCATGCCATGGCCGGTCTCACCGACACGAATCGGGAGGATCGTATCCATCAGCACGTCCCGGCGGATGATCAGCCCGAGGACGCCGATCGGATCATCATGATCCTCGCCTGGAATCGGCACCGCCACCTCAAAGACGTATTCGTTGAGGACCGGGTCGAGGTGAAGCGAGCTGACGAAGGCCATGCTCAGGTCCCCCTGAAACGCCTCTTGCCACCATTCCTCATCGGCATTGAAATACGGCGCTTCGGGATCGTTTGACGCCACCAGGACGCCGCGGCTGTCGGCGACCAGCACCCGGATGTAATGTCTGTCCTTGCCCGCCCATTTTTCCAGATAGCGGATGGTCTCCGATAAGGGAAGGGAACGGGTGTTCATGTGTGTCCTGAGACGTTCGGATCGTCCGCCTCCCAACAGGTGTGCGATCTCGGCCTCCGTTTTGCCGGCATACTGCTGATTGGAAAGTTGGACGATTCGCCGAACGAGGACAGGCGCGGCGGCCAGTTGCACGGCCCGATCGATTTCCATATCCACTGCCGACGAGATCCGAATGGCGGTGGATCGAGCGATTTCCTGAAAACTGCTTCCGATCGAATGTTTGAGGCTGTCGGTGCTGTACAGATACGTGGCGATCAACGCCACCATGCCGGGCACGATGCCGGCAATGAGGAGCGCGATGAAGAATTTCTTCTGCAGGCCGGTCCTGGAATGGTGTTCCATGGAGTGAGCCCGGCTCAAGAATGGTGGATCTGATGATGTCGCTCCAAGAACAGAAAGTCAAGCGATGTGGGCGTGGCGCCGGACCGGACAGTTACGCGTCGTTTTCGGGCGGCGCCAGGTTGTATTTGGCCATCCGGTAGCGGAGCGTATTGCGCGTGATTTTCAGCAAACGGCTGGCTTCGGACACGTTGCCGCCTGTTTTCTCGAGCGCTTCCTTCAACATCGCTTTTTCCAACTCATCGACGGACAGGCCGAATGAGAGCAATGACGGTTGAGACGACGTCTCCTTGGTGGGTTCGTCGGTCGCCCGCAGGTAAGCCGGAAGATGCTCCGGGCGAATTTCGCCTTCCCGGCAACTGATCGTGATCCATTCGACGACGTTGTGCAGTTCGCGCACATTGCCCGGCCATGGATAGCGTTGGAGCATGGTCAGCGCCTCACGCGAAACGCCGCGTGTGCGAGTTCCGCGCTCGCTTGCCGAGACCTCCAGAAAGGAGGTGAGGAGGGCCGCAATGTCGTTGCGCCGCTCCCGCAGAGGGGGGATCTGCAATGGGCATACGTGAAAGCGATAGTAGAGGTCTTCCCGGAACCGGCCCTTCTTAATGAGATCCGAGAGATCTTGATTTGTTGCCCCGATCACACGGATGTCGACTTTCACGGGGCGCGTGCCGCCCAACGGATCGATCGTATGATCTTCGAGGACCCTTAACAGCTTGGCCTGCGTCGCCAGGCTCATTTCACCGATCTCATCAAGAAACAGCGTCCCCCGGTCCGCCAACTGAAAGCGACCGGGCTTGGCCTTCTTAGCGTCTGTAAACGCGCCCTTTTCATAGCCGAATAATTCCGACTCCAGAAGCGTTTCCGGGATGCCGGCGCAATTCACGGCGATCAGCGGTCCGCCGGCGCGCGGGCTGGCATAATGGATGGCTCGGGCCAGCAGTTCCTTGCCGGTCCCGCTCTCGCCGGTGATGAGCACCGTCACATCGGTGCGCGCCACCTCCATGGAGAGACGCTTGACCTCATCCATCTGCGCAGAGACGCTGACGATGCGATCGAATCCAAACTGAGCCCGCAGGCCGGCTCGCAGCGTTCGATTGTCTCGCGACAACTGACTCGCCTGCAGCGCGCGCGCAATGACAATCTTCAGCTCGTCGTGATCGACCGGTTTGGAGAGATAATCGTAGGCGCCTTTGCGCATGGCTTCGACCGCCGACTTGACCGTGCCGTAGCCCGTGATCAGGACCACCGGCACGTCGGGTACCATCCGTTTGGCGGTTTCCAGCACCTCCAGCCCGGTCGTATTGCCCAGTTGCAGATCGGTAATCACCAGATCGATGTCCGTTCCTTCCCGCAAGATGCGAATCCCTTGCTCTCCGCTGTCCGCGAGCAGGAGCTCATACCCTTCCTCTCTCAGCACCAGCTCCAACAATCGGCGCATCCGCTCTTCGTCTTCTATGATCAGCAGAGTAGCTGGACGCATGCTCACACCGATTGTTTGAGAACGTGCGGCGTCACATGGCGGAGTGCGGCGAGGACATTCGCCAACAAACCGGTATATTTAGCGCGGCGAATCGGACTGCGCCGAAACGTGTCGCTGAATGCGGACTCACTCATATCGGCCATCTCGGACAGGCGAGGTGCAAGCGTCAGAGCGGATGGCTGAAAGGCCTCTTCTGCGGTCGGCGTGGCGTTTATATTATACGGGCAAACATCCAGGCAGTCATCGCAGCCGAAAATTCGGTTTCCGATGCGATGGCTGAGCTCGTCCGGGATGGGCTCGCCGGTGCGCGGCAGTTCGATTGTGAGATAGGAGACGCAGCGGCGGGCGTCCACGACGTAGGGGTCGGTGATCGCGCCCGTGGGACAGGCGCGGATACAGAGCGTGCAGGAGCCGCACAGGTCTGCGGCCGGCTGATCGGGCTCGAGATCGAGGGTGGTCAGGATTTCACCAAGCAACAACCATGATCCGAAATGTGGAGAAACCAGGTTCGAATGCTTCCCGATCCATCCCAGTCCGGCCTGCTGCGCCCACGCTTTTTCCATCACCGGTCCCGTGTCGACGTAGCACCGAGTCTGCGCCTCCGGCGCCGAGATTCGAATTTTGGATTCCAACCTCGACAAGCGGTCTTTCAGCACCGCATGATAATCCGCCCCCCACGCGTATCTCGCGATTCGACCATGCCCCGGCCCTTCGTCGGCCCGATGTTCCGTATAGTAATTCATGCCGACGGAAATCACGGACCGGCAGCCGGCAAGCACCTTCCTCGGATCGGCTCGCCGATCGGGGTCGCGTCCCATCCAGGCCATCGCCCCATGATAGCTCCGTTCAAGCCACTCCGTCAGACGGTGATGGAGATCACCGATCACGGTGCTGTCCGAGCCCGCGACGCGACTGATGCCGACGGTCTGAAAGCCCAGCGCCAGCGCCTCGCGCTTGATGATCTCGGGAAGTGGCGCGTCTTGGCGCGCCTGGGGTGGGTG